>NZ_DATIRM010000226.1:0-1666 GCF_035469765.1 Psychrobacter sp. | reverse complement strand
CAAGCGTGGGATATCGCTGCTAAAGTGGATACAGATACGATTGCTAGCCTAACAGCAACCGATAATAATTGTGGTATTGATGATGATAAAGTCAAGCCGCAGCAAGTCGCACATGGTAAAGATATTAATCCACCAGAAGTCGAAGGCAAGCTAACGGATAATCAGTCTGAAGCGATAGAAAACCCTAATGTATCAACGGCTCGCGGACCGGCGCATAGTGAATAAGTCACTAATCACACCGATGCCACTAACAAAATGGTATGACGGGCTGGCGCAATATCAGCAGCAAGGTATAGCCCATGTTTTAGCTACGGTCGTTGCAGTCAATGGCTCAGCACCTCGCGAGCTCCAGTCTAAAATGATTGTGACGCTTGATGCATGCTGTGACACCTTAGGCGGCGGTAGCCTCGAACATGATGTGACGATAACCGCTAGGCAATTGCTGAATGGTGAAATTAATGCAACTGACGCGAGAAGTGCTAAACCATTAAAAGAAGGCAAATCTCAAAAGGCACAAGCCGTACGCCGCGATGCAGTCTACACCAAGCATTATCCATTGGGTGCTACATTAGCCCAATGTTGCGGCGGTAGTGTCACGGTCATGTTTGAGTGCTTTAATGTGACGCCGCCCATGTCATTGCTAGTATTTGGTGCAGGACACGTTGCGGCAGCTTTGATGAGTATTTTGGCAGAGCTACCTTGTCAAGTTGACTGGGTGGATAGCCGTCCTGAGATGTTTGAACGTTATTTGACCCATAGTGTGGGCAATGTAGATGGACAAGTGACTTATCAATTGCCTACTCATATTCGTCCGCATATTGATGAAGATCCGGTTGATTTTATCCAACCGTTTGTTGCCAAGAGTATTAAAAGTGTCTTAGAAAATGCCTCAACAAAAAAAGGCACTCAGTATTTTATCCTTGTCATGACTCATGATCACAGTATTGATTTTGATTTGGTGCGTGCCACGCTGGATGCTTATGTGAAAACCGGCATAGATAGCAGCTCATTACCTTATCTTGGCTGTATCAGCTCGGCGACCAAAGCCAAGCGTTTTAGAGATCGCCTGATACAGCGTGACTATAGCGAGCAAATAGTCGATAAATTGACCATGCCTATAGGACTTAATACTGGCGGAAAAGAGCCAATGGCAGTCGCTATCTCTATCGCGGCGCAAGTTATGCGGCTTTATAATGATTTATAACCAACATTAACCCTAAATGACAGTTTTTTAATTCTCTATTTATCTGTCTACCTACCCTCAAGACATTGTTCTTAGCTTTGTTAGCCATCATACGATATAGGCTGCGCTCAGCAATTTTGTGCTTGTATTAGGGTAGATACATAATATTGATGAATTCTTAACCAAAATACTTATCTATTATTGTGAGATTTTTTATGACCATACATATTTATCAAGCACAATTGCTGCATTATTTAACGGAAGAAAATCTGGCTACAAGAGCCAAGCGCGAACATTTAGATACGGCTGGCTTAACTAATGCTAGTTTAACCAATGCTGAGCGCCATAGCATGACGGTAGTAGAGAAAGACGTTACCTTGCTGCCAGTGGTAGCAGGCGTCAAGATTTATCCTGAATATATTTCTAATGGCGCTCTAGTAGTCGATGATGCAACTGGTCGCGTAGTAGATTATGGCAGCTGTG
>NZ_DATIRM010000225.1:0-1590 GCF_035469765.1 Psychrobacter sp. | reverse complement strand
CCAACCATGCTGAGCGAGTACTCACGAAGTTGAATCAACTCCTAGGTCGCTCGGGTATGCGCAATTTACTTTGGGGATTTTTGTCAGAAAAAGACAATATCGGTAGCACATTGTTTCAAGTAGTCAAATACGCTATTGATTATCCAAGTCGCCATATTATGGATGATTTGGGTAATCTTAATGTCTTAGAGCTCGTGCAAACAGTCAAGTCTGTTGGTCGCGAAAAACACCGTATGGAAGCCTTTGTGCGCTTTGAACATACCGTTGAAGATATTTACTTTGCCCGTGTTGAGCCGGATTTTAATGTCTTGCCGCTGATTGGTGAGCATTTCCGGCAGCGTTATCAAGATCAGCATTGGGCAATTTATGATTTGGCGCGCGGCTATGGCATTTATTACGATAAAAGCCGCAGTACACCTAAGCGCCCTGCTGCCCTGCAAACCATTACTGAGCTTGATGAGGCGGTATTGCGCAATCCTGCCAGCATTTATAGCAAGGATGAGCAGCGTTATCAGCATTTTTGGCAAGGTTATTTTACCAACGTTAATATCAAAGAGCGCAAGAATACAAGTTTGCATAAGCAGTATCTGCCGCAGCGCTACTGGAAATATTTGAGTGAAAAACAAGTATTACCAAATGCACCGCACCTTAAAAAACAGCGTTAAGTCCTTGATTGTCGTCACTTAATTTGACTGTCGTTATTTACGACCAATAACAATCTCTATCTCGCTTTATGTTTTTATCTTGGTGGTTGAGTTTTAGCCACTTTTCACTGACAATAGCAGCTTGATATCGTCAAATAGTGACCCACGCCATTATGAAAGTTATGCGTTTACTATCGTCTTTAAAGCATGATGAATCCGAGCGCGGTATTTTTCATCTTGGGCGCGCTTTGGTCAAAAACGATCATACTTCAATCATTATCTCTAGTGCCAATGAAGACAACGATTTGGTCAGACGCCTAAAGCGTGATGGCAACCATTATCACCAACTATATATGAACAAAAAATCTTGGCTGTCATTGTTACAGGTCGCGCCATTGCGACGTTTGATTGAAAAATATGATCCTGATGTCATTCATGTGCATTCGCGCACGCCTGCATGGATACTACATTTAGCGCTGCGCCGTGCACGGGTAAAACGTCGACCAAAACTGGTTTCGACCATGTATGGCTTCTATCCAATCAATAAATACTCACAAGCTCTGCTCGACGTCGATACCATTATTACCGTGTCTGATAGTGTGACCGATTATCTCAAAAAAGGGCTGCGCCGCGAGGAACTCGACCCTCGCGTGATTAAGCGTATCTACCGCGGTGTTGATACGCGCCGCTATCCTTATCGACACAATCCATCGGTATATTGGTTACGCCATACCTTTGCTGAAGATCCTGAGCTTGAAAATAAAAAATGGCTGGTATTTCCGACTATTATTGGTAAGGAGTATGGACAAGAATGGCTGATTGATATCTTGGGCAATCTGAAAGAGCAATTCCCCAATATCCATGCCATTATTATGGATGAAGATTACCGAGCAGGCGATGTTGCGCATGAGGATTTTCGTCAACGCAGCAATACCTTAGGGCTTGC
>NZ_DATIRM010000224.1:0-8405 GCF_035469765.1 Psychrobacter sp. | reverse complement strand
TAATTTGGCGGTAAGCGCCGCAAAAGCAACTCACTTTATAGCATGAAACACTAAATAAGCACTTGATAAGCGCGTTTTAATCTCAATATACAAGTGTAAACTTAACTATGAAAATAACGGTTATATGCTAAACTACTTGCGTTTTACGGTCACAATACCGACTGTAAGTATGCTTTATGTTTAATGAATAGCTACCCAAAAATGCAGGGTAACTGGTAATAATCGATAGGACTTTTTATGAAACGTTATGAATGTATTGTCTGCGGCTGGATATACGACGAAGCACTGGGTTGCCCTGAAGAAGGTATCGCACCGGGCACCAAATGGGACGACATCCCTGATGACTGGACGTGTCCAGAGTGCGGCGTTGGCAAGCTTGATTTTGAAATGCTCGAACTTTAAGCCAATGATCTTTTTAGATAGGATAGTTCATGACAGAAACAAACGACATCAATAACGCCGATTTGCCTGAGACAGCAGATAGCAGCTTTAGCTACCCAACGCCTGAATGGCAAAAATTTGGTGAGCATCCATGGCGCGCCTCAGATCTGAGCGAGCACCTTTATCAAGCGATGATAAATATCGGTGATGGTATCGAGTTGTGCGTTGAAGCAGGTGGCAATCCCAATCATCCGCCTCTGCTGATGATTATGGGGCTTGGCTCACAAATGATATTTTGGCCAAATAACTTCATCAAGCGCTTTATTGATGCTGGTTTCTTTGTGATTCGTTTTGATAATCGTGATATCGGTTTGTCCTCTAAAGTACAAATTGATGGTCTGCCCCGTATCAGTCAGCTCAAAATGATGATGCGTCTGCAAACAGGTCTATCAAATAAAGGGGCACAGGTCGCTTATAATTTGACCGATATGGCAGAAGATACTGCGCGTTTAATTAAGGCTTTACAGCTTGGTAAAACGCATCTGCTTGGTGCTTCTATGGGCGGTATGATTGCTCAGATTGTAGCTGCGCGTTATCCAAGCCTAGTGCAGCGCCTGGCGTTAATGTTTACTACCACCAATCGCGCCTTTTTAAAACCGCCAAAGCCCCGACAGTTATACACGCTGATTAATCGCCCCGAGAGCCACTCTGAGCGCGATATCGTGCGCCATAGTGTCTGGTTTATGAAGACTGTCGGTACGCCAGGGCATGTGAATGTACGCATGGTACGAGAGATTGCCCAAATACGCTATCAGCGTAACTTCCATCCTCTTGGTACCGTACAACAGCTCAATGCTATTTTGGCTTCAGGCTCTATTAGTAAATATAGTAAGCAAGTCAAAGCGCCAACGATCGTACTGCACGGTAGCGCAGATGGGTTATTACCTGCATCACAAGGTCGCGTGGTCGCCAAGACCATCCCTAATGCTAAATTTCATTTGATTGAAGGTATGGCGCACGATATTCCTGAATATTATCAGCCTTATATGGTGGATTTGATTAGCAATCATTTATTGGAAAAGTAGTTTTAATAAGTCAGATTGTAAAATTTACCGCCTAAAAAAAGAGCCTATAGCGATCTGATCGCTATAGGCTCTTTTTAATAGGCTCTTTTTATCAAAATAGAACACGCTGCTAGAATTTAATCACAAGCAACAGCCACCCCTTCTTTATCAATACACATCTTACTGCCATTTTCTAAACTGCCAATCCAAGCTTTGCCGGCTGCAAATACAAAAGAGGGTTTGTCTTTATAGCTATTATCAAGAGTCACACTTTTATTATTAACACTATCGGCACTATCGGCACTATCAAAATCATTAAAACCAAAAGGAATCACCAGCTCGCCACCAAGATTGATAAAGCCCCACTCGCCATCAATACGCACGCCGGCTAAGCCTTCTGAAAACGGTCGCACTTCATTAAATGAATAAGTAATCATGGTCACATTATTGTCATCAACAAAGCCCCATTTACCGTCTTGTTGACGTGGCTCTAGCGTAGTAAAGCGATTAACTGGTATGGAGGATAAATTTTCCTGTGTGTTATTTACGCGGCTGTCTATGGCGCTGTTAACACTGGCGTTTTGAGTATTAGCGTTCTTAGTATTACCCTCTTTATCAACCAAGCTGATTGCCTTATTTTTGCGTACACGCGCCATACCGCCTTGATAATTATCAATATCACTAATCGCTGCTGAAAACGGCACGATGATTCTGTTGGCAGTATCGATAACGCCATAATAACCACCCTGCTTAACCACAATACGACCCTCAGATACAGGACGCGCCCAACCTTGACCGTTACTTAGCGCGTTGTACATTACAGGAATTACTTCACGACCTTGCATATTTAGATAACCGACCTGTCCATTACGCATGACAGGCAACAAACCCCCTGATATTTTATCCGCATCTACTTTTTGATAGCGCGATAAATCAACGAGGCTTTTACCTTGCTTATTGATAAGAGCAACCGGTGCGCCAAAATCCTTAACCGCTAAGAAATAACCGCTACTTGCCGTACAAGAAACGTTTTTATAATAACTCTTCGGAATTTTACAGCTAGCAGCTTGCGCGTTTGGCATGATAAATAGCACTGGCGCTAAAATGCTGATAATAAAACAACGGCGTCTCATGATCTCTGATTGATATTCAGATACCGTTAATAACAGCAGTTGTCTTAATAATGAACGTTGGAGCATAAGCACACCTAAGCTAAGATTAGTAACGTCTATTTAAGTATTTTAATAAAATATATCTTTTAAGCTAATGACATTACAACATATAAGTGAAGATAAAAGTAACAAATAGCAGCATTGATACCAATGTTATTCCTGTAAGGCTATTACGTGACTACTCGCTCATATAGTATCTCAGGTACATCGTAGAGTTCACTGTAGTGTAACGTATATTCTATAAATTAATAAAATATCACTATAAGATAGAAATAAATAATATCCAAGCATTTCAATTTTAGCTCAAAAAGTCGACAATATGGCCTGCAATAAAGACGATATACCTATTAAACAATAATTAAAATGAAAACCGTCATAATATAAGGATAATGTATGGCTATTGCCTCTTCACGCTCCGCTGCTACTGGCTTGCTCATTGGCTGTGTGATCTTTGGTTTAGGTAGCTTAATTGTGGCTCATGTCGACATCGGCGGCTGGGCAATGGCATTTTGGCGCTTAGCTATTTCAGGTGTGGTCTTTGCTATATTGGCAAAAATGACGGGACAGCGTTTACCGCGCTCAAAGCGTGCAGTTTTTTATGGCTTATTATCAGGCGCATTTTTGGGCTTGGATTTGGCGCTATGGCATGAGAGCATTTATGCGGTGGGTCCCGGTATTTCAACCTTACTCAACAGCTTGCAGATTTTCTTTTTGGCAGCCATCGGTTTTTTATACTTTAATGAGCGCCAGTCTATTTTACAGCTCGTTAGCTTAGTCTTGGCGATGTTGGGTGTTGCGATGATAGGTAGCCCCGAGTTTGCCCAAAATAAGGCTGCTACTTGGGGATTTATTACCGGTATCGCATCAGGAGCTATGCTCGCGGCCTCAATGACCTTTATCCGTAAAACTCATGATACTGAACCGACGCCGCTATTTATGCTCATGCAATTGATTAGCATCGGCGGTGTCTTAGCGATGATTGTGCCGATGTTTGTCTTTGATATGGGTAACATGTTACCCAGTACTTGGTCTGATATTGGCTGGATATTGATTTACGGTACAGTAATGCAGTGCCTAGCATGGGGTCTTATCGCCTACTCTATTCCCAAACTCTCTTTGGCATTAACTGGATTATTATTATTGACTGAGCCGGTTGCAGCATTGGTAATTGACTATACTTGGCTTGATAAACCTATTAATACCCTACAGTGGAGCGGTGCGCTACTCACTATGTTTGCCATTTATTTGGGTTCACTAAAACCTAAACCACGCGCCCTACGACGTTATCGGTTTTTTTCAAGGTTTTATAGGCGTGATTATAAGTAAAGCTTGCATAGAATAATAGCAGTTATAAATAAGTATCATAACAGATAAAATCCACAATGGTTATTGTGGCTTTTATTTATTGATATATTAGGTTTTTAAGCTTGTGATGATTAAAAACTTAATCTTTTTGACGGTTAAACAGAGCGCTAAGCACAATTGCTGTTAAAGTAGCCGTACCGATACCACCCAAATCAAAGCCACCTAGATGTAAGCTAAAGTTACCTGTACCCATGATAACAGTGACGGCAGCGATGATAAGATTGCTGTTTTTACTAAAGTCGATATGATTGTCTATCCAAATTTTCGCACCAGCAATAGCAATCAACCCAAAGACCACGATAGAGGCGCCGCCCAATAAAGCCGCTGGTATCGTCTGAATAATTGCGCCAAATTTTGGTGACAGCCCTAATATGATAGCAACCAGACCCGCTATGACAAAAATAGTCGTACTATATACTTTGGTTACCGCCATCACGCCAATATTTTCCGCATAAGTGGTCACACCTGTACCACCAAAACCCGCGGAGAAAGTCGTCGCTAAGCCATCAGCAAAAAACGCGCGACCCATATAAGGCGTTACTCGCGCCTTAGTCATGCCTTCCACTGCTTTAAAATGCCCTAAGTTTTCGGCGACTAAAATAAAGGCAACAGGGGCAATTAAGATAATAGCACTCATCTCAAAACGCGGCGCATGAATACCTGGAAGACCAAACCATGAAGCCGCCGATACACCACTAAAATCAATCGGAACGCCATAGCCCAATACATTGGTCATTACAAAATAAGCAATATAAGACAATATTAAGCCAACTAATAACAACAGACGACGTAGCATGCCGCGTGTAAATACTGCTACACCACTGATAAGCAATACCGTTAGCGTGGCCATCCATGCATCAAATTGGTTGGCGGATACCCCTTGAATGGTCACAGGCGCTAAATTAAGACCAATAATCATTACAATTGCACCAGTAACAATCGGTGGCATCAAGCGCTCAATCCAGCCTGTACCTGTCTTCATGACCAGCAGACCTATCAGTGCATAAATAATACCACAGGCCATGATACCGCCCAAAGCGACATTCAGATTAGCATTAAACCCTACACCAGCATACGCTGTCACGGCAATCACCGGACCAATAAAAGCAAAACTCGATCCCAAGTAGCTTGGCATGCGCCCGCCAGTAATCATAAAAAACATCACCGTACAGATACCTGACATCAAAATAGCTAAGTTAGGGTCAAAGCCCATTAATAATGGCGCAAGCACCGTCGCCCCAAACATTGCAAAAGTATGCTGTATACCAAGCAATATGCTTTTTGAGGGCGGTAAATACTCATTAATACCGACTGGGTTGCGGTCTAAATCACCTTTAAAAGGTCGCCATGTTGGAAACCAGCGCCCATTATCAAAATCTGGATTGTGCGGTAAGCTCATTGTCGCCGAGCCAGATGCAACATCAATACCTGCTGCTTCTAGTGCGTTTGGCGTTAATGGTTCTGTTTGGCTATGCTGCGTTGATTGAGACGAGTTTTCTGGAGGGGTTACCATGCGCGATTGTCCTATGGGATTAGGCTAATAATAACAGACTAGTCTTAGCTAACTAGCGGTACGGGCTAATAGTAGCTCGGCTAAACAAGAAAATAATAACTAACAGTCTTTATATCAGGGTGTTATAAACAGCGACTATTATAATAGATAGACAGCTATCAATATAATAAAACATGACTGAGGCGAGCGATTAGCATTTATGAACTTATGTATTACGACAACTCTAATCGTTATATGTTGAATAGACTATCTCTCTTATTCGATAGTAATGACTAGAAAATCACTTTTGCTATTGCTGTATTTTTCTACGATATTTAGGTACTTCCAATCAGCTGTTTGGAAATGAGCCAATAATATGGATTATTTTATAGAATAGCCATATTTTACTAGCCGTATGGACTAAGATATGGTTTACTAAATTCACCCCTTTGGCTGCTCGAACACTGTATTCTACAGCGACAGCTAACTTACAGGATGTTACATAAGCGTTGATGCTGAGCATCATAACGGAATTTAATAATAAACAACAGCTATTATTCGCCCGTCATTCGAACGATCACGTTTACACATTTTCATAGACGATACTCTACATTCACTAATTAACGGTGCCTGTTATCTATTGTTGCCCACTATATAACTATATGGGCACAATAATTTTTGCTATGCGATTTTTCTAATTTCTCCTCAATTTTTTTGGTAACTTATTATGATTAGTGTTTTTGATTTATTTAAAATTGGTATTGGCCCATCAAGCTCTCATACTGTTGGCCCCATGATAGCGGCTAACTTGTTTGTACAGTCACTCCTAAAGCAGACCAATCTGAGCGACATCCAGTCTTTAGAGATTGCATTATATGGCTCGCTCGCGGCAACTGGTAAAGGGCATGCAACAGACACCGCCATATTACTAGGCTTACTTGGTCATGCGCCTAGCACCATCGATACGCGTTTGACCAGTGAATATCTGGCACCAATCTTTTCAGACAATCAGCTCAATATTACAGGCGAGCATGTCATTGCCTTTGATACAGGGCGTGATATCCATTGGTACGATGAAACTGTCCTACCCTATCATCCTAACGCCATGACCATCCGTGTATCCTTAACGGATGGCAGCCATTACCAGCAGACCTATTATTCTGTCGGCGGTGGCTTTGTTATCAATGAAGAAGATGCCACCAATCCCGATGAAGATAATGCCACGCCGACTATCGATGTGATTCCTTATCCTTTTAATAGTGCCGCAGAGCTGTTAGAGCAATGTCGTAAACACCATTTAAGCGTAAGTGAGCTAGTGCTGGCAAATGAATGCCATTACCGCGAGCAAGCGGAAGTGTTTGCGTATTTAGACTCTATTTGGGAGTCGATGCAGGATTGTGTGACCCGTGGCTGCCAAAACAGCGGTATCTTACCGGGTGGCTTAGATGTGAGACGCCGCGCTCAAGCATTATATGTGCAACTGTGTGCTGAAAGAGATCAACCGATTGCACAAAACGATAAGCTAGTTGCTATGGATTGGATTGACCTATATGCATTGGCAGTCAATGAAGAAAACGCCAATGGCGGTAATGTCGTCACCGCTCCTACCAATGGTGCAGCAGGTATCATTCCTGCAGTTATGCACTATTACCGCGATTTTTTATCAAATTACAGCATTGATGGCGCACGCAAATTTTTGTTAAATGCCACGGCTATTGGCAGCTTAATCAAACAGAATGCTTCCATCTCGGGCGCAGAAGTTGGCTGCCAAGGTGAAGTGGGTTCAGCTTGCGCAATGGCGGCATCTGCATTGGCAGAAATCCTCGGTGGCGACCCTGCCAAATGTCTCAATGCTGCTGAAATTGGCATTGAGCATAACTTAGGTCTGACCTGCGACCCTGTTGGCGGCTTAGTGCAAGTCCCTTGTATCGAGCGTAATGCTATGGGCGCAGTCAAAGCCGTCAATGCAGCACGACTTGCCTGCCGTGGTAACGGTCAACACTTTGTTTCTTTAGACAAAGTCATTGAAACCATGAAAGTAACGGGCGCTGATATGTTGGATAAATATAAAGAAACTTCTCGCGGTGGCTTAGCAGTATATGCCGATAATCGCATACCAACTGCCACACATGGCGTCAGCGTAAAATACAGCCAATGCTAATATTGTGCAGCTTATAGGTAAATAAAATATATAAAAGCTCATGACAAAAAAGACCTCCAATCATTAGAGGTCTTTTTTTAAGCTAACTGTGATGATTACTTAGTAAATAACTATTCAGCTTTTTTTGATACCACTTCGTTGAGGATCCAAACTGGCTTAACCGAGTTTGTCGCTTCATCCATCATCGTTTCTTGGCGAACGTCCAAAATATAGCGATAATTTGGCTCATAAGTAAAGCCTTGAATATTACCATTTAAAGGCGTGTAGTTTTTCTGATACGTTTGACGATATTGCAAGCACTCTGATTCAATCATAGTACCATTGGATGCTTGTAGCTCACATACTGCTTTTAGTGGCGCTATTTCTATCTTAAAGCTTGGAATGTTGATAACTTTCACAATTGCCGGTTCACCTTCGATGACCATAGTACGTTCATTGTCTACCGCCATTGTTGAACAACCTGATAAAACAAACGTTGCCATCACTGCTGCTAATGCTATTTTTTTCATTATAAAATCCTCAATGTATTCATAGTTATTGTGTGTTTGGAATCACTTCATTTATTTTAGAATAAACGTTTTTTTCGATATCACTTATTATTAACTCGACCATTATAGGGCGCAAAGTAACTGCGCCTCTATAACTGCTTTGTAACGTAACGTCAGCTTTTGCAACGGCTGTTAATTGATAGTAAATAAGAAAATTGAATATTAATAGCAAATATATCCCACTTAAGTTATATCTCTTTAAAACTTTAAATAAAAAAAATG
>NZ_DATIRM010000223.1:0-10707 GCF_035469765.1 Psychrobacter sp. | reverse complement strand
TGGCTAGACTTACCCGTATTAGAAGGTATGGCGCGCGCCAATAAGCGTAGTGCCGCTGACCGCTTTGAGCAGCAGGCAACAGAGTTTTTCACTAGAGTCCATCAAGGGTTTAGTGTTCTTGCCAGCGAGCAGCCTGAACGCATACAGCGTATTGATGCCTCAGGTAGTACCGATGAAGTCGGCGCGCGTATCTGGCAGACAGTACAAGATAAATTTGAGCTAGGTTAGTGCTGGTTTTACACTAGGTTAAAGCTATCAGATTAATGCTATAGTTGAAATACTTTAAAGTCGCTACAGTATTGCTGGTGTAAATTTTTTGCAGCCTCTGTCTGCGTAGCCACAGCAAGCAAGAAAAATTTGCACCAGCAGTACGTGTTGTATCGATATTACTTTTCACCGACTATATTTGGCACTGTTATCTTTATTTTACAGTAATTAAGCAAAAAGCCCCAACTCAGTAGTTGGGGCTTTTATATTTTACGGATTCATTGCTTAAAAGCAGTGTCTATGCTTTATTGCTATCGATATCATTGGCTATATTGTCGCCACTTGAATCGGGTAAACGATTGGGGTCAAGTGCCCCTTTTCTGTTTTTCGGTGCGCTGCCATTACCGTTCGTATTGCTAGAGATCTTCGTTTTCGAGGTTGCCGTCGAGTTATCTGATATTACACCCTTATTAGCAGCTTGAGTAGAATCCTCTTTAGGCACCATCGTTTGAGCGTTTACTTTTTCGGATTGAGCTTCTATATTAGTGCCTTTTGTAGCATCTGAATCTACTGTAGGTTCTAGCGTAGTGGTTTCATCGCTATCATCTGTCAGATCTACTTCTTGACGTTTTTCAGGGGCTTTCGAGCTGGATTCAAAGCTGGCATCCGCTACCGCGCGCGCTTGTTCTTGTTGCGGCGTCACATCAACCGGTTTTGGCTGTACTTCATCATCGACCACTAAGGAGACAAGTTTACGATCACGCGGCACAGTACCATCGAATTTGTCAGTAATTACGTGCAGTTTGCCTTCTTTATCGACCGTATAAAGCGGGACAAATTGCTTATTATCGGCTTTATATTGCTTAAAGCTATAGCTGTCCGTAATATTGGTAATTTTGATACGTGCCTTTTTGGACAGCATACTGGCAAGCTTGGTATAGGTGACGTCTTTACCAAATAACCACTGCGAATGGAAGTTTCCTTGCTTGTCATCGCGCTCACTTTTGACTTTTTCATCGCTAAACTGTAAGCGATACAATTTGCGCTCACCAAACTCATGACTGTAGTGAATCTCAGATAAAGTATTGAGCTCTTTATCCATACTCATGGCAAACAGACGACCGATACCGATGAGATCCAAATGGTGGTCAGCATGGTCAGAAACAGGGTTGCCAAAATAGGTACGTAAGCCACTCATGCGCGCGCTGGCAATATTGGTATAATTATTATGGGCGACGATGACATCAAACCCCTGATCCTTTAACGAGGTGGCGACCAGTAAAGCGATAGGGTTTGAGCCGACCACTAAGATACCGTTGGTTTCAGGCTCACGGACACCCAAGAAATTGCCGACCATTTTAGCACCCAAGCCTTGAATCATTACCGTGCCGATAATGATCAAGAATACTAAAGGCACAAGCAGCTCAACTCCTTGAATATCATACTCTTGTAGACGTATGGCAAACAACGATGAGATGGCAGCGGCAACGATACCACGTGGACCAATCCAGCTGATCATCATCTTTTCTTTGGTTTTTAAATTAGAGCCGATAGAGGAAGCCCAAACCGACAAGGGACGAGCGACAAACATGACAATCGCCAATAGTACCAGCCCGGCGAAGCCCACGCTAAGCAGACTTTCCAGCTCAACACGGGCGGCAAGGATAATAAACAACACCGATACCAACAAGATGGTCAGTGATTCATTAAACTCTAAAATGGTATCACGCGGGAATTTAGGCCAGTTTGCCAGCGCAACGCCAAGGACGGTCACTGTCAGTAAACCAGATTCGTGCTCTAAATGGTTGGAGATTGAAAAGAGTACCAGCACAAAAGCAAGGGTAAAAACATTACGTAAAAATTCAGGAATCATATGGCGACGCATTAAAAATGCTAATGCCCATGCGCCAGCTAGACCCATTGCTACTGCCAATACCACAATTTTGGCGAACAGCAAAATACTGCTGGCTTCACCGCCTGAGATGATATATTCGTAGACCAATACCACCGCAATCGCGCCGATAGGGTCAATGATGATGCCTTCCCATTTCAAAATGTTAGAAATGGTTTTGTTTGGGCGCACACTGCGCAGTAGCGGCATAATGACCGTTGGACCTGTCACACAAACCAAGGCACCAAACAATAAAGCAATGATAGGATCGACATCAAAGAGTAAATACGTCGACAGCGCCACGATAGCGATGGTGATGAGGACGCCGACCGATACCAACAACTGCACCACAGAGCCGTGTTGTTTGATCTCCTCAAACTCTAAGGTCAGCGACCCTTCAAATAAAATAATCGCCACGCCTAGTGAGATAAAGGGAAACATCAGCTCGCCCAGTACCAAGTCAGGATCGAAAACCCCTAATACTGGACCAACAATAATACCAATCAGTAATAAAAACAAAATGGACGGTTGCTTTAAATACCAAGCCAACCATTGGGCGGCAATACCGATCCCAACCACGCCGGATAACAGTAGGGCGGTATCCATAAATTAATCCTTTTATAATATGGTCATGCTGTATAGTGATTTAGGATTGCCGTATTCATTACAGACAGACAGACAGCCTGTTTGATTGATTGCTAACGCGAACCATCGCTATTAACAGTTACAGTAAGAGTCACAGCATGAGTCATGTATACTATATAGTAGCAAACATAAGATAATAGCAAAGACAAACGCACTTCTAGCCAAAGTAGCAAAGCTCTAAAAATATCAAAGCCCAACGCATAAAAGCTAGCAGCGCAAAGAGGGAAGATGTAGCAGAATAACAGTCAATCTGGGCAATGTAGTATTAATAATAAGTGCTTATCATTAACTTTTATTCGCTTTTAAGGGTATTTTGCTGGTTATCATAACATGATTTTATTTTATATAACTTCGTGCTGACTGTCACCCAAAGCGTTGTAGCGCTCTTGCAAGCACAGACAATAGCAGCAGAATAAGTAAGCACATAATGTTATTGATCAACAAGCTTATCCTGAAATTGTTCTGAGGGCTTGCTATGATAAGTCAGCATTTTTAATAATTAAGATGAGCACTGAATAATGAGCGTTGAATCATTAGAAAGCTGAGCTGCAGTCAGCAAAAAATAATCGATAAACTCAGGTAAAATAGCTGCTTATCAGTCAAAACTGGCATCGCTTACGTTGCGTGAATAAACACTGAGCCAGCTGTTCAAAAAAATGATAAAGATTACTTGGATGAGGGATAAAATGCCAATAAATACCGCTAAAATGCAAAACATCGCCAGTACGATGCAGCGTTTGCTACAACGTAGTAGCCTCGCAATCGCTGTCGCTACTACGATGGTTGTTGGTATTAACCTAAATATGATGCCAAGTGCACAAGCAGCTGTTACCACAGCGGATTTTTCGAATTTGGTACAGCAGGTCACGCCAGCCGTAGCACGTGTGAATGTAACCAAAACGGTGAGCGAGGCTGAGCTTGCCAAAGCCCAAACGGCTGAGCTGTTACGGAAATTCTTTGGTGATCGCCTGCGTATCCCTGATCAAGCAGCGACGCCAGCGATTGAGCATGCTTATGGCACGGGGTTTTTTGTGACCGATGATGGTTATATGCTGACCAATCACCATGTGGTGGCGGGTGCAGACAAAATCACTGTGACCCTCAATGACAGAACAGAGCTTGATGCCACCTTGGTTGGCAGTGATGAGCGCTCGGATGTGGCGGTGTTAAAGGTTACGGGCAAGAAATTCCCAGCGCTGCCGATTGGCGACTCTAATAGCCTAAAAGTGGGTGAGCCGGTACTGGCGATTGGCTCACCATTTGGCTTTGATTATTCGGCATCGTCAGGGATTGTCAGCGCCAAATCACGTAACTTTTCGCGTGAAACCAGCGTGCCTTTTATCCAAACTGATGTGGCATTGAACCCTGGTAATTCAGGCGGACCTTTATTTAACCAGCGCGGTGAGGTGATTGGTATCAACTCGCGTATTTTTAGTGGGACGGGCGGTTATATGGGTCTATCGTTCTCCATCCCGATCGATGCAGCGATGGATGTTTATCAGCAGCTTAAAGCCAATGGTAAAGTTGAGCGTGCCTACTTAGGTATTTATCCGCAAGACATTGACCGTAATCTCGCTGAAGCCTACAACTTAGCGCGTCCACAAGGGGCATTGCTGACACGCGTGTCACCTGATTCACCCGCCCAAAAAGCGGGGCTAAAATCAGGCGATATTATCTTGCAATACAATGATGTTCAAATTATGGAAGCCTCTGACCTATTAAATCTAATTAATCGCGCGCGTCCCAATGACGTCTTTCGTATGCAAATTCAGCGTAATGGTAAGCAATCTCTCGTAACTGGCAAGCTTAGTGACGTCTCAAGTGACATGCAGCCAGAAAACCGTGGTCAGCAGAATAATGAGATAAGTTTGGGCTTGGCACTGAGGAATCTGACCCCAGAGGAGCAAGTAGAGCTGGCGTCTGATAATAAAACGGGTGTTTTGGTCACAACGCTTGAGCCAACCGGATTGGCGGCACGTTCGGGCATATTGGCAGGCGATATTATTACCAATCTTCATCAAAAACCGATTAAAACCGTCAATGATTTTTCGACCGCTGTGTCGGTATTGCCCAAAAAAGGCGTAGTAACCATTGAGGTGATGCGCCAAGGCATTCCCGGTATTATTGGTTTACGCATAGAATAATTAGAAAGACTGTTATCACTGGTGGCGCAACGGTCTGTTTGCTTGTATCGATAAGCCATCAATATGTTGACGATTAGTTAACGCATCAAAAAAGGTTTTATCGCGACTTAGTAATTAGACTAAACTGGATGTTTAGCTTAAAAGCTTACTATTCTCAGTTTCACTTTAGATTGATAGTAAAATGAGAGTAAAGTAGCTAGGCAGTTTTTCGTAGAATAGCTTGCTTAAGCATTAATTGATTGATAGCGGTCAATCCAAAATATGCTACACTAGCAGGCGTTTTTATGATGAGCTAACCGTTGTATTCATGCCAAATAAACATGACATCAATGACGTTAGCAGCCATACAAAAAAACCGTATTAACATCGAGCAAGATATCACCAATGGCGTTTATGAGCATGCGTAGTATTGATCGTATTTATGCAAATTTTTCACCATAAACCGTTCATAACCAGCATTGGTACTTGCACACGACCTATCATGTGATAGCTTTAATCAAAGCTAGGATACTAGAGTAAGGCACAGTTATGAGCACAGCATACGACGATATTAAAACCCGACTACAAGGCTCAATGGTAGCCTTGATAACGCCCATGCTTCGTGACGGCACGGTCGATTATAAACGTCTGGCAGACCTCATAGACTGGCAGATTGAACAAGGCACTCATTGCCTTGTCGCTGTTGGTACGACTGGTGAATCCGCTACCTTGTCGATGCAAGAGCACAGCGATGTCATTCGCTATTTTGTGCAACATGTCAACGGTCGCATACCTGTGATTGCTGGTACTGGTGCCAATAACACCACTGAAGCCATCAAGCTGACTCAAGATGCGGCAGATGCTGGTGCAGATTGTGCTTTGCTCGTTGCCCCTTACTATAATAAACCGCCGCAAGAAGGCTTATATCAGCATTATAAAGCCATTGCTGAAGCCGTAAATATCCCGCAAATGCTGTATAACGTCCCTGGACGTACGGTCGTTGATATCGCACAAGAAACGGTTGAACGCTTAGCTGATATCGTTAATATTGTTGCCATTAAAGATGCGACCGGCTCAGTGGCACGCGGTGAGCAATTAATCAAAGCTGTTGGCGATCGTCTAGTTGTCTTATCTGGCGATGACGTTAGCGCACTTGAACTAATGAAAGTTGGTGGCAAAGGTAATATCTCTGTCACTGCCAATGTGGCACCAAAAGCTATGAGCGAAACCTTTACAGCGGCTTTGCGTGGCGATTTTGACGCTGCCAATCAAGTACATGATGTCATCAAGCACCTGCACCGTGACCTATTTATCGAATCAAGTCCTATTCCAGCCAAGTACGCTTTGCATAAAATGGGAATGATTGATAAAGGTATTCGTCTGCCATTGGTATGGCTGGCTGAGCAACATCATGCAACGATTGACAATGCCTTGGTTCGCGCTAACTTATTATAAAATGATGCATGTAGATGCTAATGTAGAGAGATAATATGATGAAAGTATCATCAATGACTGCAAAAATAATCCCAACTATGCTGACTGTTGTGTTGGGTAGTACGTTAGTATTGAGCGGCTGCCAAGCGACAAAAGACTTCATTGGCAAACGTGATAATGGTAGCTTAGAGTATCAGCAAAGTAAAAAATTGGCGCCATTAGAGTTGCCAGCTGCTCAAGAGACAGCGCCATTTGTACCGTTATATCCAACTCCTAATGTAGGCGCCAATACGCTTAAATTAGAGAATGAAGCAGGTAAGCAGTACCAACTGCCACAACCGCAGCGCGCCGTTGCTGCAAGCAGTGCTGAATAAATAGTTTTTTAACCTTATCAATGCCGCTAATGCTTTTATAAGCTATTAGCGGTCGCTGCGCGTTTTTACCACATAAGCTTGAACGAACAGGAAACTCCGTAATGCAAAAGCAAGAACTGCTATATAAAGGCAAAGCCAAATCTGTATATGAAACAGAAGACAACGACCTGCTGATCTTACATTTTCGTGATGATACTTCAGCCCTTGATGGCAAGCGTATCGAACAGCTCGCGCGTAAAGGTGTGGTAAATAACCGCTTTAATGCGTTTGTCATGCAAAAGCTTGCTGAAGCTGGTATTGAGACTCATTTTGAAAAGCAGTTATCTGAAGATGAAGTCTTGGTCAAGCGTTTAGAGATGATTCCGGTTGAGTGCGTGGTGCGTAACTTTGCTGCCGGCAGTTTGGTACGCCGTCTGGGTTTAGAAGAAGGGCAAGCGCTAACGCCGCCAACTTATGAGCTTTTTTATAAAGATGATGCGCTTGGCGATCCAATGGTTAATGAGTCAATCTCTATCTCTCTTGGCTGGGCAACCGATGCACAATTAGCAAAAATGCAAGAGCTGAGCCATCAAGTGAATGAAGTATTGACCTCACTATTTGATGCCGGCGATTTGATTTTGGTTGATTTCAAGCTAGAGTTTGGTGTATTCCATGACCGTATCGTTTTAGGTGATGAGTTCTCACCAGATGGCTGCCGTATTTGGGATAAAGTGACCAAGAAGAAACTCGATAAAGACCGTTTCCGTCAGTCTTTAGGCGACGTGATCGAAGGCTATGAAGAAGTCGCAAAACGTATTGGTGTGCCATTAAGTTAATGAACGTATGGTTTTTAATATAGCTAAAAAATAGTCAAAACAAAAAAACTGAGCTATGAGCTCAGTTTTTTTTATGTCATTCAATAAATTAGCTGTCTTTACGGGCTTCTTTGATTTTCTTAGCAGCAAACTCCATGGCATCTGCGGCCTTATCCACTAATGAGCCGACTACTTCTTTTGCTTTAGTAGTCGCAGTATCTGCTAAAGATGACTCTTTATCGGTAGCTTCTTGATTGTCTTTGCCTTTTTTATTAGAAGTATTGCTGTCTTTCTTGCTATCTGACGCTTTGTTGTCTGATTGATTGTTTGAGCTCTTATCTTTATTGTCAGAGTTTTTATTAGCGCTCTGATCTTTTACATCGCTTTTTTTATCTTCTGTTTTATTACTGTCATTGTGCTGCTCATTTTTTTGAGTATTAGAGTTACTCATCGTTTTATCCTTTTGGTGATGTTGTTTTTAGTCTGGTATATCTGCCATTAAGATTACTCTCTGATCGAGTTAAGTGTCTGTATAGCATCAGTTGCAATAGGTAATGATGCTCGCCATTAAACGTCCTTTAATGGCTTTTTATGTTAAATTTATGCTGCTGTGATAATAGAGTGTAAATATAAACCCTTATAAAAAGGTCACGATTGATGTTACTGTCTAAAGCTGCATGGATTGTTTTGGAACCATCTTGGTTTGCTCGTCCCACCTGTGTGGTCGCAGCTGACCTCATTGGCAAAGTATTGTGCCGACAGCTGACAGATAGTGATGGTCAGCAGAGAACATTGCGTATGCGTATCTCAGAGACAGAAGCGTATATCGGTGAAGGGGATGCGGCATGTCATGCGCATGCAGGCACACGTACGCCGCGGACAGAGATTATGTACCATGTGGGCGGTGTATTTTATGTGTATTTGACCTATGGTATTCATCATATGCTCAATTTGGTCAGTGGACCGGTAGACTCGCCTGAAGCAGTGCTGATTCGCGCTGGATTTTTAACGGAAGATAGTAAGCACTTAGTTGATGATAAATTATTAGAGCCTTCTAAACAGCTAAATCACATTAAACAACTAGCAGGTCCGGGTAAGCTGACCAAGGGCTTACAGATAGATAAGACGCTGTATGGTAAGCCCATTTCGCCTGCCTCAATGCTGTGGGTTGAGGATGATGGTTGTCAGCCACCAGTATCATTGCGTCCTCGTATCGGTATAGACTATGCGGGTGAGTCAAAGTATTGGTTGCTACGCTATATATGGGCCGACCACCCCTCATTATCAAAAAAATAACGGAATTTTTAAGTTGGTTTTAAATAGATTTGATAAGGCAACTAATTCAATAAGGCGACGACATGTATAAACTCACGGTTTTTGTACCAGAAGAAGCGTTAGAGCAGGTAAAGTCTGCCTTATTTGCGGCGGGTGCTGGAAAGATTGGCAATTATGAACAATGCTGCTGGCAAGTGCAGGGAATAGGACAGTTTATACCACTAGCAGGTAGTAATCCGCATATTGGTACACAGGACAGTTTGGAGAGAGTAAACGAATGGCGGATTGAGATGGTAGTTGCTACTGCTAATATTCAAAAGGTTATCGGCGCATTAAAGCAGGCGCATCCTTATGAGACGCCTGCTTATGATGTGATTGAGGTGTTAGAGTTTTAACGCCAGCTATCAATCTTTTTTAATTTTAATTACATTATAACTTGGATAGACAAGCTCTATTTTATAGTCTTCACCGCTACGGTGCGCTTTTACCTTTATCTTTTTGTCGCCTTTTTTGTATTTGACGTCTTCAACATGGTAACCCATGCTACGTACTTTATTTGCTGCTTTTTGCTCAATAACATTGATAAAGCTCTTTATCAATATTATTGATAGTATTCTGGTGTTTCTTATAGACGCTACTGTCTTTATAAATATCCTCATAAAGGTCGCTATAAGGGTTATAGCCAGGTGTAGTGACGCAGCCTGTTGTTATCGTCAATAGCACCGCTGCCATGCTGCCTATTACTGTGGTTTTTAATAAAGAGTTGATTTTAATAAGATAATCTCACTAATGATATTGAAATTTCGTATTAAAAGACTATAAGTAGATAGTATGCAATAAACAAAAAAAGCGATAAAAAATGGTCAAATAAACCAAGGGCTGGCTTATTTGACCATTGGCATCAAAGGTTAAATGATGCCAAAATTTAGTAAATGATAGAATCAATCAGCATTATTTATAGTGCCTATCTTAACGCCAACCTTCTAATGCTAATCTTCTCATATTAGTCTTTTTTGATTTTGATCACATTCAAGTTTGGATAGCCAAGTACAATCTCATACTCTTGTGAGCCGCGTTTGGCTTCAATTTCAAACACGCCGCGATTGTTTTTTTGTTCAAACTCGATATTTTTGACTCGATAACCCATACTTTCAACTTTGTTGATAGCACGGCGTTTAATCACAGGATAACGTGCTTCATTTTTGATGCTGTCTTTATCTTGATAGTCGTTTTTGTAATCATCCCAAGCATTCGACCAAGGTTTTTTGGTCGAGATGATGAGTCTCAGATCTGGTGACGTATATTTAAGCTCATAGGCTTGGTTATTCTTTTTGGCAAGCACAATCAGTATGCGGTTGCCGCGATAGCTATCCGTTCTGATATCCATCACATCATAGCCTTTACGGCGCAAGTCCTGACGCAGCTGCTGAATAGCACGGTTGTTTTCAGCCTGACTATAACCACTGTTATCGTTGTATATCGGATAATTTTTATAACCTGGGCCGGCGACGGCGCAGCCAGCAGTAACCCCAACGAGTGCAAGGGCAAGCGAGGCGGGTATGGCCGTTTTAAGTGAGAAAAGTTTTAGTATTTTCATGATGAAATCTCCTAGGATATAAATTGGCAGGATAAATCTCGCACCTGTTACTGCAAAAATTTGTTGATATTTAATGTAGAATAACGGCAGTAATCATGAGTAATACGCAAAAAATGCTCGTAAATTATAGATGTTTGTTCTTTAATTTCGTTATTCTTTAAATATTCTCTTATATACATATAGTAAGACTTAAAGCTCATTAACACATGTCATTGCTGTTAAGAAGTTGTAAATTTTTCTAATAATTGCGTAACCATTCGATACTTTCGGTGACTAAGGTGTTGCTTATAACCACAAAGATCGCTAACACTACTATATTATTTATTGGATTAAAAAATAATTAAAGTGGCTTTCAGATATTAATATG
>NZ_DATIRM010000222.1:0-1697 GCF_035469765.1 Psychrobacter sp. | reverse complement strand
TGGTATGTCCTTTTTTTTATATATTTAAAGCATATTTCTAAATAGTTTTTATGCTAGTGGGCAGCCAGATAATTTGCAAAGAGCATATGATGGTTGTAGGTTGTAGCTGTATAGTAATTAGCTGCTATTCTAGCATGTGATTGCAAAAGAATAGACAAGCCCAATAACTGAAACGGTACACGATGCGCTACCATTGTATTATGAGGACAGCTATAATTTACACATGTAAAAGTGCTTTATATCAAGGCGTACGCCTGATATAGCTTAATACCGATTGTCTATGTGAAATTATAGAGGTTTTTATATGTCGTCATCCCCGAATGCCAATAACAAGGCTGGTCTAGTAAAATGGTTACCTTGGATTTTACTGTTGGTGGTCACTGCCGCCTTTATTTGGCTATTTGCGAGTATGAAGACAGCATCAGAGGCAAAATGGGAGCCGCCAAAAACCACGCCAGCTGAGCAACAAGCTTCTGAGCCAATATCGGATACACCAACGCCTATCGCCTCATATCATAATGGTGTGGCTCGCGCCTCGCAGTCGGTGGTCAATATCTATACCACCCAGACGATGGCAGAACATCCTTATATGAATGATCCGGTATTGCGCCGGTTTTTTGAGTTCCATGGTGGACCATCAGAAGAGCAGGGTAATACCAATCTAGGCTCAGGCGTGATTGTCTCAGAAGATGGCTATATCGTGACCAATGCACATGTGATTGAGAAAGCCGATGAAATTACTGTTGCTTTTAATGACGGTCGTAAAAGCCGTGCGAAGTTAATTGGCACAGATCCAGACAGTGATTTGGCAGTGATTAAAGTCGATATGACTGAGCTTACGCCTTTGGGCTTTCGTGAAAAACCAACGCTTGTAGGCGATGTAGCGCTAGCGATTGGTAATCCCTTTGGTGTCGGTCAAACCGTTACCCAAGGTATTATTTCAGCGACTGGACGTACAGGGCTTGGCGTCAATAAGTTTGAAGACTTTATCCAGACTGATGCGGCTATTAATCCGGGTAACTCGGGCGGTGCATTGGTTGATGCGCGCGGTGAGCTAATTGGTATCAACACAGCTATTTACTCACGCTCTGGTGGTTCTATGGGTATTGGTTTTGCCATTCCTACTGCTATCGTCGAGCAAGTGATGAATGCATTAATTAAAGATGGTAAGGTTAGCCGTGGTTGGTTAGGGATTGAAATACAGTCACAATTACGCGATCCAACCCAGCTGGAGACATCAACTGGGGTAGAAGTATTTAACGTCGTTCCTAAGAGTCCTGCTGCTAAAAGTGGTCTTAAAATCGGTGATATTGTCTTGACCATTGATGGGTTTGAGATGACCGATGCCAATACCCTGATCCAGTATGTTGCACGTAAACCGCCCAATACTACGCTGCATGCTCAAATTTTACGTAGAGGTAAAAATGCGCAAGTGAAGATATTGCTAGAGGAGCGTCCAGTGGAAGATCCTGTCACCGTTCCTGTTGTGAGCCAAGATGAGGCGCTTGATGGTAGTCAGCCGCCAAGCCTACAAGCTCCAGAACAAGATATTCCTATGATGTCAGAAGCCGAGCGTGATCGTATGCGTGAAGAGCTTTTATTATTGTTTGAAAGAGATGGGGCACCTTTATAATTAAGGTGTTTTGGACTATTACCTAATACTTAATTGCTCATAAAAAAGCGCGCTATCTTTAAGA
>NZ_DATIRM010000221.1:0-6619 GCF_035469765.1 Psychrobacter sp. | reverse complement strand
CTTGTGCCATGACTTTATCATGCACCTGTTGAGTAACGACTGGAGCAGGAGAGTAAGCACCCATACCACCCGTGTTTGGTCCAGTATCACCTTCATATGCACGTTTATGATCTTGGCTGGTTGCCATTGGCAAGATATTTTCGCCATCGACCATACAAATAAAGCTGGCTTCTTCGCCTTGTAAGAACTGCTCAATGACGACACGGCTACCAGCAGCGCCAAACTTATTATCCGCTAGCATATCATCAATCGCTTCATGTGCTTGCTCGATAGTTTCTGCGACGATAACGCCTTTACCAGCAGCAAGACCATCGGCTTTAATCACAATGGGCGCACCTTGCTCATCGATATAAGCTTTTGCCGCTACCGCATCAGTAAAACCTTGATACGCTGCCGTTGGAATATGGTTCTGCTCCATGAATTCTTTGGCAAAGGTTTTTGAACCTTCTAACTGCGCACAATACGCCGTTGGACCCCAGGCTTTGATACCAAAAGCACGGCAAGCATCAACAATACCTGTTACCAATGGTGCTTCTGGACCAACGATGACCAGATCAATAGCGTTATTCTGACAAAACTCGATAACAGCGCTGTGCTCGTCAGTATCAGCTGAATCTTCCAAAATGACATTTTGGCACTTAGGTTCAAGAGCGGTACCAGCATTACCGGGTGCGACATAGATATTTTTTACGTTATTATCTTTTGCGCACTGCCATGCTAGTGCGTGTTCACGACCACCTGAACCAATCACCAAAATATTCATCATACCTCTTACCCTTAGCATTAAAATTCATAATAAGTGAGTTAATAGCGAGCCAGCAAAATACTGTCCAATATCCTGCGCTATTCTAACAAAAAAACACCTCAATTGTCATGACTATGCGCCTGTTCGTCAATATTGGACCCTATTAGGTGGTGATTGTCCCATTAGCAAAGGTTATCGAAATACTGCTGATTCATGAAATGATTTTGTACGCTTTAGCTATGCGCTTAGGTGCGTTACACTGCCACCTAAGCGCATAGCTTTGAGAAAATAATTCGTACAGCAGGAGTCAGACAAACCATGATTGATAATAAGCAATAAGCACAAACTTAGCCACTCACTATACACATAAGATATAACACATAAATAAGAAGCTTATAAAAAAGCGCAAGGACAAAGGATATGCCAAACTCTCTAAATATCGCAAAAGAGCGGATCAGCCAGATAAGCGATATTGCCACCAGTTATGTACAAGCGGACAAATCGTTATTTGACCACTTTATTCATAGCTACTATCAGCCTTTACATCAAGAGACTGCAAAGGACATCAGTAATGCTGATTTGGCTGGAATGGCGCTGCATCATTTTACGCTATTAAAAGCTTATGACCGCAGCCATCCGCAGCTTGCTATCTTAAACCCAATTGCAGAAGAGCAGCATTTTCACAGCTCACATACCGTTATCCAAATCGTTGCTTATGACCGACCATTTTTGGTCGATACGCTTTTGATGAGCCTTGAAGAACAAGGCATTGATGTGCATCGTACCTATCATATCATTGTTAATGTCGAACGTGATGACAACGGATCTATCACTCAAATTGAAAGTGCGCAAGAAAGTGGCACCTCTCACATGTCTTTGATCCACTGTGAAATCTCTTATCAAGATAATGATGAGCTGGCGGCATTAAAACAGATGCTATTGGCAAAGATAGACACACTTGACGTCGTCGTTGATGACTGGCAAAAAATACGTAACAAGCTAACCGATATACAAGCGGATTTGGCTACAAAACCGTTACCAGAAGTTTGTTATTCTCAGCAAGAGATTCAAGCGTTTTTAGATTGGGTATTAGACGATCACTTTATCTTTTTGGGATATCGAGAATACCGCTTAGAAGACGGAAACAGCATCGAGGTTGGCAGTGTAGCCAATCAAGCTGAACGCAGTGATTTGGATTTATTTTCTATTGGTAATAGTGGTCTTGGCTTATTGCGCGGTGGTAGTGAAGATCAGCTCTCAAAAAGCTTTGATGAGCTGCCAAGCAATCTAAAAAGATTGCTCACAGCGCCGCAAGTATTGATGTTGTCAAAATCAAGCCGAGTATCGCCAGTACACCGACCAGTTTATATGGATTTTTTGGGCATTCATAAGTTTGACGATAATGGCAAGCTAATCGGCGAGCATCGCTTTATTGGCCTGTTTACAGCGCAAGCATATCAACTAAGCGTACAGCAAATCCCATTATTACGCGAAAAATCCAACAAAATCATGGCGCTGGCAAAACTGCCACGTGATGGTCATGCTTATCACAAAATGATGCACATCATTAATACCTTGCCACGCGATGATTTGTTTCAAGCCAGCGTTGGGGAGCTTTATCCAGTAGTTCTAGGTATTAGCCAGCTACAGGATAAAAAAAGCCTACGCTTATTTTGCCGCGTCGACCATTACCAACGTTTTGTTTCCTGCTTGGTCTACATCCCACGTGATAAATTCAATACTGAACTTCGCATCAAGGTGCAAAACGTCCTAAAAGAAGCTTACGGTGGCACATCTTCAGGATTTACGACTGAGTTTAATGAATCTGAACACGCCCGCGTCCATGTGCATGTTCGTACGGTGCCAGGTCAAGTACATGAGGTAGATACCGCTGCCCTCCAAGCCAAGCTGTCATCTTTGATGCAATCATGGAGTGATCATTATCAAAAAATGCTGCTGGATAATGTAGGTGAGCAGCATGCTAATGTCTTGACGCGCAGATTTTTAAGTTATATACCTGCCGCTTATACAGAGCGATTTGATGCGCGTACCGGCGTTGAAGATACCAAGCGTTTGGCTGGGCTTAGCGATGAGCAGCCAATGATTTGGCACTTATATCAATCGACAGGTGATGCAAGTAATCAGCTACACCTAAAGTTGTATGGTCGTCAGCAAGCCGTTATTTTATCCAAAGTTTTGCCCATACTAGAGAATTTCGGGGTGTCAGTCATCTCCGCGCAGACCTATGAATTTGATTTACCTGAGCAGCCTATTTGGATGCAGGAGTATGAGCTGGTCTTAGAGCACGTCGATACCATTGATATGCAAGTGGTGCGTGCACAGTTTGAGGACAGCTTAAAGCAAATTTGGGCAGGTCATGTTGAGAGTGATTCACTTAACGAGCTGGTGTTGATCACTAAGTTAGATACTTATGATGTGGTGGTACTGCGCGCCTTATCACGCTATATGATGCAAGCGAAAGCACCATTCTCGAATATTTATATTCAACAAACCATAGTGAAAAACAGCGCTATCAGCGTGGCGTTAGGCAGTTTGTTTGATGCACGGATGAATCCTAAATATAGTGAAGAGGAACGTGCCAGCAAAACCAGCCAGATTCAAGAGCAGATTACCACCGCATTAGCAGGTGTCAGTAGCTTGGATGAAGACCGTATTTTCCGCTGGTATTTAGATTTGATAAACGCCATGGTACGTACCAACTTTTATCAAAGAGAGACAGATGGACAGCGTAAAGATCGTTTGTCCTTTAAGTTTTTGGCAGCAGATATTCCAAACTTGCCCAAGCCTAAGCCAATGTTTGAGATCTTTGTCTACTCACCACGTGTTGAAGCGGTGCATTTGCGTGGCGGTAAAGTCGCTCGCGGCGGTCTGCGCTGGTCTGATCGTATGGAGGATTTCCGTACCGAAGTACTCGGTCTGGTAAAAGCACAGATGGTCAAAAATGCCGTTATCGTACCAGTTGGCTCAAAAGGCGGTTTTATCGTTAAGACCAAAACGATGGCAGATGGTCGTGATGTGTTTCAAGCTGAGGGTATTGCCTGCTATCAAACATTCCTTCGCGGTATGCTTGATGTGACCGACAATATAGTCGATGGGGTGATTGTCCCGCCAGCCAATACCGTACGTCATGATGAAGATGACCCGTACTTGGTCGTCGCTGCCGATAAAGGCACGGCAACTTTCTCTGATATCGCTAATGCCTTATCTGCTGAATATAACTTTTGGCTCGATGATGCTTTTGCTTCTGGTGGCTCGGTCGGCTATGACCATAAAGCGATGGGTATCACGGCACGCGGTGGCTGGGAGTCGGTTAAGCGCCACTTCCGTATGCGCGGCATGGACATTCAAAATCGTGACGATTTTACCGTCGTGGCAATTGGCGACATGAGTGGTGATGTCTTTGGTAATGGCATGCTCAGATCAACCCATACCAAACTGGTTGCTGCCTTTAATCATCTGCATATTTTTATTGATCCAAATCCAGATACAGCGGCTTCTTTTGCAGAGCGCGAGCGCTTATTTAATCTACCTCGCTCGTCATGGGAAGATTATGAAAAGTCTCTCATCAGCCAAGGCGGTGGTATCTTCTCACGCCAAGATAAGACCATTGCTATCAGCCCTGAGATGAAAGCGCTGTTTGATATCTCTGATGATAGCTTAGCGCCTAATGATTTTATCAGCGCATTGCTAAAATCGCCGGTTGATCTCATTTGGAATGGTGGTATCGGTACCTATGTGAAAAGTAGCGAGGAGAGCCATGCTGATGTGGGTGATCGTGCCAATGATGCTGTTCGTGTCAACGGTGCCGAACTACGTGCCGCCATCGTCGGTGAAGGTGGTAACTTAGGATTTACGCAGCGAGGTCGTATCGAGTACGCCCAAACTGGCGGACGCATTTATACTGATGCCATCGACAACTCGGGCGGCGTCAACTGCTCAGATCATGAAGTTAATATCAAAATCTTACTTGGCAAAGTGGTTGAGCAAGGTGATATGACCCTAAAGCAGCGTAATGAGCTACTTGAGAGCATGACCGAGACCATTAGCGAGTTGGTACTGCGTCAAAACTATTTGCAACCGCAAGCAATTGAGCTGAGCCAAATCCGTGCGGCTGCAAACTTAAGCGATCATCAGCGATTTATTCAGATGTTAGAAGCAGAAGGGCGTCTGGATCGTGCGATCGAGTATTTGCCATCAGATGAAGAGATTTCTAAACGCCAAAAAGTGGGCACAGGTCTTACCAATCCTGAGCTAGCAGTCGTAATGGCTTACGGAAAAATGTGGGTTTATGACAACTTACTGCTCTCAGATTTACCGGATGCGCCATATTTCGTCAATGAATTACGTAAATACTTCCCTGATGAGCTGTCATCGCGCTTCTTTAATGAGATGACCGAACACCGCTTGCACCGTGAAATCATCAGTACGTATTTGACTAATAGTGTGGTCAACCGTCTGGGTATTGAAGCATTATTCCGTCTGCATGAAGAAACAGGACAAACGCTTGCCACTATCGTTCGCGGCTATGCGATTGCGCGTGATGTGTTCCATGTCTCAAAAGCATGGGAGCTGCTTGAAGCACTTGATAACCAAATAGATGCTACCTTGCTGCTTGAGCTTGAGCTGCGTCTGCGCGATGCGATCGAAAGCGGCGTAGTCTGGTTTATCAATGCCTTTGGACAAGATTTGCAAGTTGCTGATATGATCAATCGCTTTGAGGACAGCGTTGAGAAGCTGACCAAATCAGGAGGATTTATTGAGCAGCAATTTTCACAATACTTGCAAGCTGATATCACAAGCTTGATAGAAGATGAGCTCTCTGCTAATGATGCAGCGATGTTTGCGATGTTACCATATCATGTTGATGCCCTTGATGCTGCGCTTTTGGCAGAACAATACGAGCGTCCAGTTGATGAGATTGCAACTTTATACTTTGAGGCTTATCACGTTTTACAGCTTGACTGGATGATGGACAATATTGCTATCTTGCCGCAGCAAGACCACTGGGATCGCCGTGCCCGTCACGCACTTGCCAATGAAGTATCGCGCAGCTTACGGATGCTGATGGATACGTTATTGATTCAACCTAACGCTATCCAAGCCTTTAATGATTGGAAATCGCGTCATGCCAGCCAGCTTGCCGGCGTCACTGCAGAGATGGATAAACTTGATAGCAATCTTGATAGTCATATCAGCTTATCAACATTATCAGTCTTGATGAGTGAGTTAAATGGTTTAGTGACAAAATAGTTCATCAAGCAATTAAGAGAGCTATAAAAAAACCACTCTTAAATTAAGGGTGGTTTTTTATTGGCTGACGATTACCTAATCTAATTCAAGCAAGGAATTTAGCAACACCATCTCTCGTTGCTTTTCTACCCATACATTATGACCGTCATCATGATAACTCTTAAACTGCGGTTTAAGTATGACATCGCCTTTATCATTGACAATCCCATACTTGCCATCCTGCTTAAAAGTATAAAGTTGATGATATAAAAGCTTTCTGATTGGTGACTCTGAAGCAAGAATTACTTTACCATTAGCATCAATAATGTCAGCACTAACAATATACTCTTGGATATCTTCACTCATAGCAGTAATCATACCAGCATCAACCCCATCAGATAAGCTGCTACGCAAAAACAGTAGCGGGCTAACATTATTATTGAAAGATTCGATATGCTGATTGGCTAAAAAAGGAATGATGATATTGTTACTTTGGTCAATAAGCGCGGTCTTGTTTTGCAAACTTACCTGTAAGTATAAAGGCTGACCAGTACAAGGATTTATCGGATTGATAACCTCATACTGCGGCATAATTGCCCAATAACCTCTATCGTCCAGCAGTCC
>NZ_DATIRM010000220.1:0-5254 GCF_035469765.1 Psychrobacter sp. | reverse complement strand
TGTCAATTGCTCAATACTTAGCTTATAGCAATTATCCTTATCGTTATACGCCTCAATACCAGTCAGCCACTTACTGTCGCGCTTGGCAAAAACCATCAAAGTATCTGTTCGCCATGCTCGCTGTTCAATGACTTTCATATCAGTGGGACGCGGCATGCCTTCCACCAGCGCGATATCAATATTCAATTGCTCAACCTCTGCTACTACCTCTTGAGTATTGGCAATATACATATCAACATCTGCATCTGGCAGCGCATCATATAGCTTGGCAAGCAGCGGCGGCAATACATAATTGCCAATGGTGGTACTGGCACCGATATGAATCTGCCCTACTTGCGACTTATGATAATGCTCAAGCGTTAACGACTGCCCTAAGATTGCTTGCGCCTGTATATAAATAGGATGGGCATTGGGATGTTGATTAAGCCTGCGCCCGACACGCTCAAACAATGGCATCTGCAACCTTGCTTCTAATTCTGTCAGTGCACTACTGACCGCTGATTGTGACAAATGCAGTGCTTCACTAGCACGGCTGGTGCTGCCTGTTTGATAGATACTGACAAATATGGCCAGTTGTCGCAGCGTAATCTTCGGTATAGTCTGTACGGCTTTTTTCATGAGGACATCTATCCCTTATTTCTGTTCTTAAGAGTCTTTTCATTCTCAATTTAAAAAATGACTGAAAGTGATTCATCAACCTATAAAATCGATAATTTCTATCTTATTAATCTGTTTTTATTATAAATCGACTTGCCTTATACTGTCCATTCATAAACTTATACTTGTTTCGATTATCAATAAAACAGTCAACCAACAAAGCAGTCAATCGACTAGGACAGTCAGTCATGAACACTTTTACCCAATCAGTCGCCAGTTATTTCCCACGCGGTCACCATTTAGCAGGACTAACCGTAGTGCTGATCGGCAGCTTATTTTGTTTATGGCTAAATAGCAGTTTAGATAACTGGTCGAATGGACGCCTCATTGGATTGTCCTCGCTGACGCTGGCAATTTTACTCGGTATGATACTTGGCAATACGGTTTACCCAAGTGTCGCTGAGCGCTTGGCTCTTGGGGTTGGTTTTGCTAAAGGGCAGATTTTAAGACTCGCCATTATGTTCTATGGTTTTAAATTGACCCTAACCCAAGTATCAAGTGTCGGTTTACCGGCAGTGATGAGCGATGCTTTAGTACTAACGTCGACCTTCCTTCTAACCTATTGGATAGGCACCAAATTATTAAAAGTTGATAAACAAACCACGCTATTGATAGGCTCAGGTGCTAGTATTTGCGGAGCTGCCGCAGTCATCGCCGCTGATCCAATCGTCAAAGCAGAAGCGCATAAAGTCACTATCGCTGTCGCTACAGTGGTCGTCTTTGGGACAATTGCCATGCTGCTCTACCCCTTTCTCTATCATCTTGGTTGGTTACAACCTTGGCTGAGTGTCGAACAGTATGGGATATATACTGGCGCGACTATTCATGAAGTCGCGCAGGTGGTAGTTGCTGGTAATACCGTCAGTCCAGAAGTTGGCGATACGGCGGTTGTAACCAAAATGATTCGGGTCATGATGCTCGCTCCCTTCCTATTGGTACTATCTTTTGCTTTGACCAAAGGCAATAGCAAAAATGGTCAAACTGCTTCAGTTATGAGCCGTATTAAAGAAGTCAAAGTACCATGGTTCGCCTTTATTTTTATCTTAATCGTCTTACTGCATACTTGGCTAAACATGTCTGAGAGCTTTGAGCATAATATGGTTTTGTTTGATGATATCCTACTCACCATGGCAATGTTTGCCCTTGGTTTAACCACCCATCTAAGTGCCATCAAGCAAGCGGGCGTCAAACCTCTGATACTCGGCGCGATAATGTTTATATGGTTAATCGTTGGTGGCGGTCTTATCAATATCGGTATCAGTTTTCTTTAATTAACTTTTAATCTAGTTAATGCTTTGATAGCCTGCTCATTATATAAAAACAAAAATGCCTACGTACTATGATGATAGTCGTAGGCATTTTTTATAGTCAATTCACATCACATGTTAGACGAAAAAAAACGAACCCGAGGGTTCGTTTTTTACTCATCTTGCTCTAATTGTCTATAAAGACAGATTAGATAGCAACGATGTTATGAGCTTGTGGACCTTTTTGACCTTGAGTTACAGTGAACTCAACTTCTTGGCCTTCAGCTAAAGTTTTGAAGCCTGAACCAGTGATTTCGCTGTAATGAGCAAAAACGTCTGCGCCAGTTTCTGGAGCGATAAAACCAAAGCCTTTAGCTTCGTTGAACCACTTAACTGTACCTTTTTGAGTATCTGACATAATATAATCCTACTTTTAAATTTATTAATGGTCTAGTGACCGGTAACGCTTGCAAATAGCTACTGAACGATAAATATTAAAACGAAGGATTATAACTAATACTACGAGGTAATGATTTGGTGCAGAACTGCTCTTAAGCTTGGAGGTATTATAAGGGCAACATCCCATTATCGCAAGTCTTATCTTAGGTTTCGTGTAACCAAAGCCCATTTTTGACTGTTTTTTGCCCTAAAATCAACGTATTTTAGGCATTTGGCAAACGGAATAAATATACCGCTACCCCTGTACAGACCACGCCTACCAGCCACGCCACCCACATCATATCGGTGGGAATGTTAAAAAATAACATAGTCGTTGAAATTATCATCATTATCGTCGCTAACCACTTCGCATATAAGGGTACAGCATGACTATCTTCCCAATCTCGAACGAATTTACCAAAGTATTTATGATTAATGAGCCAAAAGTGAAAGCGCCGTGAGCTCCGCGCCCAGCAACCTGCCGCCAGTAATATAAAAGGTGCTGTCGGCATGACAGGTAACAATATACCAATAATACCCAAGGCGAAAAATATCCAACCAAATACCAAAAACGCCCAACGTACGGTTGGACTAGTATGTTGATTGGTCTTGGGTCGATAATAAAAAGCTTTTTTTGATTGAGTCATGGGATTTTATCAGTCAGTGTTAGACGTTAGGTCATTAAGTATGAACTACCTATATGGGCTATCAAAGATAAAGAAGTTGATAACCCATTTCAAGACTGATTTTGCAGGGTTTTGCTACTGCTGAGTATGTTTGGTTAGTGATTGAGTAAATAGGCACCATTAGATGTTGTAGAATTATTCTCTTTAGCGTGGCAGTTACTACCATTTCTGAGTGGAATAAAATGTGTATTTCGCTATATTTTGGGTAGCTACCCTCTTAGTTTTAAGCCAAGTAAACGAGATAAAAAAACCGCTCACCGTTTAGATGGTAAGCAGTTTTTATTTACTATATAAAATATTTTCGACAGATAGGTTTTATTTCTAACGCTAAACCAATATCAACGCCAGTACCGCAAATATCAAAAAATAGCCAAAGACGCCCATAATCGCGTACATGGTTTTAAGCTCTTTACCATTGATCTGTATGCTGGCTAATGTATTGCCAAGTTTCAAAATGGAGATGGTATAAAAATAAAATGCTAATAAAAGAAGCACCATGCTAATGGTGAATATGGCGATGGAAGACAGCGCGCCAAAAAAGACAACGGTTCCAGGGAACAACGCCTCGCCCTTGATAATTAAAACCAATAGTACGATAGCCACACCTGATGCAGACGCGTGAAAAAATATAATATCGTGCCACGTTGCATCCGCTCTATAAAAACTGGATTCAATATCGAACCTATCGCTACTGAGTGCTTTTGGCGCTCTTGACATAGAAGCGCTATCACGGCTTAACCTACGACCTTTTATATTACTCATGGTAACAAGAAAGGTAAAAAACGACAGGGCGACCCAAAAAATGACATACATATTTATCTTTATCATAGTCATTATCCCTAAACCTAGAGAAACTTGATTTAAAAATATCTTGTGTACTACAAGATTCGGTATAGTATTTTCTGTTTATTTTTCTATTTAGATAACCTCAAAATCTAGAGCAATTAATGCGCATATATTCATATTATCAGCCCTATTACTTTTATTTGTAAAAAAGTGCACTTATAAACGACTTTATTGTAGCGTGGCTAACTTTTGTCACTGTTGCCTATGTGGATACCGTGTTTGGTGATTAGGTGTTCATGATTGATTTATACATCACGCTTGTTTTTTGGCTTAGAAAAACCGCTCACAGCGAGACTGTGAAAGGTTTTCATCTTTTGTGACAAGATGCTGATTTATTTCGCTATCAATCCTATCTCGCGTGCTTCTTTTAACCAGCTTGGAAACTCTTCTAGCATGTTTTCATACAAGGCTTCTTCGCTAATATCGTCCAAATCATCTAATTCAAAAAAGTCGCAATTATCAATCACGCGCCCTGTCATGTCATCTATTTTTTTTAGGATGCCATAACCACGACCACCCAAGCCCACAAACTGCCAAAATATCGGTAGTTTCGCGGCTTCAGTCATGACTCTAGTGATACCGCGATTGTCATTCACCCCGCCATCACTGATAAATAGCACGTAGATAGGCACATCAAGGCCGTCTTTTTGGTAAAACTCCGTCACGGCTTTCATGACCTCTGCTTCGTTATTAACGCGTGGGCCAAGTGCCCATTTGCGCCAGCCGCCATGAGCGTTGTCAATAAAACCGTCATAGTTGCTCAGCCCAATTTCACCCAAATATTGCGGGTCGCGGGCAAACGCCCAGCAGTCTAGCGCTTGGTCATCATCGAAGCTCACTGCCAGTGGCAATAAGCGGTTGACCACCTCTTGCACACGGCCTTTTTTATACTGTCTGTTCATTGAGCCACTGGCATCTAACACCAATGCCACTTTTGCCGTTAATTGCTGCAATTGGCGTTTCTCAAGCGATATGGTGGCTTTTTTGGCAAGGTTAACTAGCTTTGGTGCTTTCTCTAGCATGATCTTTTCTAACGACGGTTTTGCTTGAATTGGCGTGGCGGTTACGTCTGCTGTCGAGTTGCCCTCTTCTACATCGCCGCCGAAATGCTGCACGATGGCGGCAAGCCCACCATTAAAGCCTTGCGCGACGTTAGATACTCGCCACACGCCACTCTTACGATAAAGCTGCATCAGCATACTGGCTTGCTGCTGGGCAAAGTCTGCTGCTTGATACTCTGCCTGCGCTTTTTGCGACTGCTGCCAAATGCCAATCTCTAACGATTGAATTTGATTCAGCGTGGTATCAGCCGATAACACAAAAAACAAGCTGTCTATATTAGCAGCCAGTTTGGATAAATTGACTTCAAACTCGGCTTGA
>NZ_DATIRM010000219.1:0-8481 GCF_035469765.1 Psychrobacter sp. | reverse complement strand
AGCTGGGCGCTACTATTTAAAATAGGGGCGTGAGTGAGTTGCAAAGTTGCCATCATCCAGCCCCTTTATAAAAGTATCCGTTATTTAGCATTGGTTCGAGCAGCCTCAGCTTCTAATTGAGCGATTTGTTGCTCAAGTAGTGTGATTTCTTGAGCCTTAAGTTCAGTCAACTGTTTGGTCATAGCAATTTGCTCAGCAGCGAGCTTTTCTTGTTCAGCTAGACGCTTACGTTCATCTTCTAAACGATCAATCTCTTCTTTGGCTAAGCTGTTCGTTTTTGGCAATGGCGCTTTTAAGATAGCTTTAGGGTCAGGTATGTTAGCATTTGTCGTACTCACATTAGCTGCATTTTGATTTAACGCAGTATCAATGGTTTCCAAGTTGCTATTATCTAATTCTCTATTATTTAAATTACTGTTTTCTATGTTAGCAGTTCCTAAGTCACTTGCTACATTATCTAATAGTAAGGCATTGGTTTGGCTAGCTTGTATTTCTTCGGTAGTCGTAGGTAATAGTTTGCCATCAATGGTATTATTTTGGGGTACCATGCCTCTCCAAACCAAATAACCGATCAATAGCACAATCAATAGAATACCAAACCACCATTTTTGACGTGATTTAGCCGAACTGGTGGGTTTTTTACTCAAAGATTCATTGGATAAAGGACGTATTTTTTTGCTTTTCATACCATAGTCAATTTAGGTTAATAATATCAGTTGCCATACTATAGCAAACTCAAAATAACAAAGCCCATCTATTGCGAGATGGGCGAGTGGATACAATATCATTTACAGTAGCGATGAGATATGACTGTTTGAGGGTCAGAGCTTAAGCGGTGTTTATTTAAATTTGACGGTACCACTGGTTCCGGTGATCATGGCGTCACGAGTTAGCTGATCCTCAAGATGGTTTTTAGCACTGATAGCATCAGGGTCAGGACGATGTTCGGTATGTCCGCACAGCGTACATTCAATATATTCATCAGGTGCTGGGGTGACGATATTGACTTGAACTATCGCATCCATCATCTGACATTTGGGGCAACGAACGCCCGCTAAAAATTGCCGCTTTAGGCGTGTTGATTGATAGCGCATTTAAATGACCTCGCGTGTTGTTGACGCATTGGCAGCTGTACTGTTTTTCGTCTGGTTTTTAGGCTCAGCAAAACCGCTATGACGTAAAAGAGCGTCAATACTGGCGCTGCGACCACGGAAATTCTCAAAGTTTACCTTAGCAGGGAAACTACCGCCCACTGATAAGACGGTCTCACGGAAGGCTTTACCTGTGATGGGATTAAAAATCCCTTCTTCCTCAAACTTACTAAAGGCATCGGCAGACAATAGCTCTGCCCATTTATATGAGTAATAACCGGCGGCATAACCACCGGCAAAGATATGGCTAAAGCCATTAGCAAAACGGTTATAGTCTGGCGTTTGCATAATAGCAATATCCTGACGTACGCTATTGAGACTAGCTAAGATGCCTTCATAATCAAGCGCTGTCGTTTGCGCATGAATCAATAAATCAAATAGCGCAAATTCGATCTGACGCAGGGTTTGCAAACCACTTTGGAAGTTTTTGACCGCTAATAGCGCATCAAGTTTGTCTTTTGGTAATGGCTCACCTGTTTCGACATGACTGCTGATCAGCGCAATACCTTCTGCATCCCACGCCCAGTTTTCCATAAACTGGCTTGGCAGCTCGACGGCATCCCACTCAACGCCATTGACACCAGCAACATCACCCACCGTTACCTGAGTCAACAGATGATGTAAACCGTGACCGAATTCATGGAATAAGGTGACCACTTCATCATGGGTCAATAAGCTTGGCTTACCATCGAGTGCTGGGGTAAAGTTGCCGACCATAAAGCATACCGGTAGCTGCTCATGGCTTTGCTCAGCATAGATATAACGCGACTGAAAGCCACTCATCCAAGCGCCACCGCGTTTACCACTACGGGCAAACAAGTCAAAATAAAAGCCACCAATTAAATTATCATCAGCATCAAATAATTGATAAAAACGGACATCATTGTGCCAACGTGATGCTAAGACTTTGTTTGTACTATCATTTGCGCCATCACTACTTTGCTCTTGCACTTTGATACCGTATAAGCGCTCGACGATGGCGAATAAGCCGCTAATCACTTTGAGTAATGGGAAGTACGGGCGGATTTCTTCTTGGGATAAGCTGAACTCGCTTTGTTTGACTTTTTCTGCGACATAAGCACTGTCCCACGGTTGTAAGTCAATAATGCCATAATCCTGCGCATATTTTTGCAATTGCGCCAAATCTTGCTCAGCAGTTGGCGTTGCTTGCGCGGCTAAATCGCGTAAAAAGGTTTCCACTTCCGCTACGCTATCTGCCATTTTGGTCGATAGCGATACTTCTGCATAATTATCAAAACCTAGCAGTTTGGCTTTTTGCTCCCGCAGTTGCAAAATCTCACTCATGATATCGGCGTTATTGAGCGATTCGCCTTTGGCATTGGTATGCTTATCAAACTCAGAGGCACGGGTGACATAGGCGCGATATAACGTCTCGCGTAGGTTGCGATCATCGGCATGAGTCATGATGGCAAGATATACAGGAATATTTAAGCTTGCCACATAATAAGGAGTGGGCAATGCATCAACCTCTGCTTGAGTGAGTGCGCCACTGGTAAGCTCACAGGCTTTATATTGCTCACCTGCATCGGCTAATAGCGCCAAACCACTTTCAGTTAAACCTGCTAACTGCTCATTTTGAAGCGGCAAAGCATAGGCTTGAGTTGCATCTAATACATGGTCTGAAAAAGTCGCTGATAAAGTAGATAGCTTGCTTTGAATAGCCGCAAATTTATCTTGCTCTGCTTTTGGTAGTGCAACCCCTGATAGCTCAAAGCTACGTAGCGCAAGCTCAATAGCACGGGCTCGTGCCGGCTCAAGCGCTGCAAAGAATGCTTTATCATTGACAATCGCTTGATAACGGCTAAATAGCGGCTGATGCTGTCCAACCCGCGTGCCATAGGCAGACAGTTTTGGCAGCAGCTCATGATGGACATGACGAATCTCATCGTTGCTCATCACACTATTGAGATGCGACAAAATACCCCAACTGCGATCTAGTGCCAAATTGATATGATCAAAGTGTTTTATTTCAGTTAGCGTTTGCTCAGCATCTATCGCGGTCGCCGCTTCATTGCTGTCTGTCATCATTGTCAATTCATCTAAAAATGCATTAGCAGTGTCAATAGCGCTAATTACCTGCTGTTGTAAGGTAGTTGGCGCGGTATTGGCAAAATCGACAAGGTGTAATTCTTGAGAAATAGAAGTCATAAAAGGTTCCGCTATAAATAATGAATTTGATAAATAAACTGCTTTAATTTGGCATAGTCGTTCAAAGGTGTTATTGCTTATATTTTAAATAAGATGTATCGACATCAAAATGTCTTAAAATTAAATGCCTCGATGTGAGGCTAATATTTGTGGTGTGTTTGATAACCACTGTTAATAATCAGTATCGCACTATCTAAAAGATGGGTCTTCATTGGTGAAAATACAAGCCAAGTGCGTAAGCATTACTAGACTAATAATCCTGTTAATTCTATTGAAATACCTATGGCAGACTTTGACATCACTTACAAAGCATCATCATTTGCTTGCAAATTAACCCTATAGCTTGTGCGGTCAAGTTGATAGGGTAATAGAACGAATATGTTGTAGTATGAATAGAAGATTAAGCATGCTATGTTATTAAGAGTATGTTGTTATTAAGAGTATATTGCCATCCCATAGCAAAAATCTAAAAGCAGTGATAGGCAAGGCATACTAAAAGCAGTACTGGAAATTCATGGTCATAAAACAAGGAGCAGTATTTATGAAAGCAACTCTCAAAAGCTTACGCGAGACAAAGGCGAATCCAGCAGTCAGTATTTTTGTCAAAACTCACCGCGAACACCCTGCCAATGACAAAGACCCTATTGCCCTAAAAAACCAGTTAAAAGTCGTCGAAGAACGTCTGACTAATGAGTATGACAAACGTACAGCGACCACTATCTTAGATAATATCCATGCTAAGACCAAAGAGCTTAATCATAATTTTAATCTAGATACGTTAGCTATTTTTGCCAGTACTGACGATGTGCAAGTGATTCGTATGCCCATTGATACCACTGAGCGTGTAGTCATCTCACATCGCTTTGCCACTCGTGATTTGGTCCGTGATATGGCAAGTGCTGTTCATTACTACACGGTAGTCTTGACCCGTGATAATGCTCGCTTGATTGAAGCGTCAAACGAGCGTGTCATTAGAGAGTTCAATAAGGATGATGATGTACAAAAAAATATGGAAAACATCAAGTTTCCTATTGAAAATAATGGACTATCTACAACGGGTCATGGCAGTTTGGATCGCCCATCGCGTAATGGAAGTGGCCATCTAAAAGAATACTTTAATCAAGTCGATAAAAGCGTGCAAGAGTTGTGGGGCGAGCATAAAATACCTCTTGTGATCGTCGGCGATACCAAAAATATTGGTTACTATAAAGATGTCTGTGACCGTCCCGATAATATCATCGCTACGGTATCGAATGTCACCAATCTAGATGAGGGTAGCGCGCAGCATATTATCGATAGTGTACAAGAAGCAGTAGAAGGTTATCGTACCTCGCTACATCAAGCGGCACTGGGCGAGATTGATAAAGCGCATGGGGCAAATAGACTACAGACTGACTTGCAAGAAGTCTATCGTAGTGCTTTCCAAGGCGTAGGCGATACCTTGTATGTCCGCCGTGGTTATATTCAACCTGCTAAAATTGATGAAAAAGCGCAGACGCTAAATCTTGCAGATGATCCAAGCGCAGAAGGTATCACTGATGATGCCATTGGTGAAATCATTGAGCATGTCATTCATAATGGCGGCAAAGCGGTCTTTATGCCGCAAGATATGATGAGTGCAGACCAACCGATTGCTCTTGTCACCCGCTATTAATAGATGGCTTGGATTCAGTAATGAATTAGCTATTGGTTATTGATAGCACATAGGTATAGTATGAGAGCATTGGTTCGAAAAGAACCAGTGCTCTTTTTATATGTATGGCTTCATAGTGCATCGATTATATTTCAAACGATTATTCTTTATGTTAAGTCCACTATATCAACAGCCAATATTTGCTCTCTAAAAACTGAGTCTATGACTGATAAAATTATGACTAATACTACATCTTTTGTCCTAACCAGCTATAACATTCATAAAGGCATGTCGCCGATGAATCGCCAAGTCAAAGTTCAGGGTATTGCCCAAGCGCTTGATATTATTGGTTCGGACATACTCTGTCTACAAGAAGTACAAGGGCAAAACCTTAAGCGCAATATTCAATATAATGAATACCCTGACCAGTCTCAGCATGAATGGTTTGGCGAATTTTTAGATCTAGAAAACAGCTATGGCAAAAATTCAGAATATGATAATGGTCATCATGGCAATGCCGTATTAAGCCGATTTCCGCTTGATCCCAAGCATAACGTCAATATTACGGTCAATAAGCTTGAGCAGCGCGGTGTTTTGCACTGCGAAGTGCAGCCGGTAGGTTGGGATGTGCCAGTGGTGGTTTTATGCGCCCATTTAAACCTATTTGAGCGCGATCGTATCAAGCAGTATGAAGCGATTGCCAACTATGTCCGAGATGAGATTTCACCTGATCAGCCACTGATTTTGGCAGGCGATTTTAATGACTGGAAAAAAATGTCTTGTGACAGACTGGCGTCAAGTTTGGGTATGACGGAAGCTTTTAAGCATTGTCACGGCAAGCTGCTGCCGACCTTTCCAGCAAAGCTACCTGTATTGAGCTTAGACCGTATCTATGTTCGTAATCTCAGAATAAAGGATGCTTGGGTACATACAGGTAAACCGTGGTCAACCCTGTCTGATCATTTGCCACTGAGCGCAGAATTGGCATTGCCTTAGAGTAAAAAACTAATAATGGAAGAAATAACGCTAAATAGTAAAATAAAAAAGGATGATAAATCATGTCTGATAAGAACATACCAACGACCCAGCACGCCGTCATCATACGTGAGTTTGGTGAACCTGAAGTGATGACGTATCAAGATGATGTTGCCATACCTGAGCTGACAGACAACCAAGTACTGGTGAAAGTTGCTTATGCAGGTATCAATCCAGTCGATTATAAAACTCGCCAAGGTAAAGGTTGGGGCGCGGCCAATATCCAAAAAGATAAATTTGATCAGGGTAAACCTGCGATTTTAGGCTTTGACATGTCAGGCACAGTGGTCAAAAGCGATAGCACAGATTTTGCGGTTGGTGATAAAGTGGCGGCATTAACCTTTAACGGTGGATGCTATGCTGAATACGTCGCTGTTGATGCCAAACTGTTGGCACGTGTGCCTGAAGCGGTCACCTTAGAGCAGGCAGGCGCACTACCTTGTATCGGACAAACAGCGCTACAGTTTGCTGAATTTGCTAATATAAAAGATGGCGAGCATGTAGTAATGAGTGCTCCAGCAGGCGGTGTTGGTCATTTATTGATACAGCTGTTGATGGATAAAGTTGCCAAAAATAATATTAAAGTCACGCTTATTTGTTCAGCAGAAAAGTATGAAAAACTGGATAGCTTGATCGATACCAGTCAGCTTGCAGGTTGGATTGACTATACCAAAAATGATGCGTTCCCTGAGCTGCAAGCTGATGTATTGCTAGATTTGGTTGGTGATGAGGCAGGTGTGCGAGCGCTAAACGTTGTGAAAGAATCTGGACGTGTATATGTCCTACCGACGATTTGGGTGGATAAACTCAAAGAAGCGGGCAGTCAAAAAAATCTAAGCGTTGAAGGTTATGCTGCTCAGCGTAATGGCGAAGATATGGCACGAGTGCTACAACTAGTGGCGGATGGTCAGCTAACTTTACGTTTGCAAAAGACTTATCCATTGTCAGAAGTCGTTACCGCCCATCATGAGCTGCAAAAAGGCGATGCGTTTGGCAAGCTTGTGTTGCAAGTTAGTTAAATCAAGTTTAATCAATTACCAGATTTGAGTAATGGCTAATTTTAATTACTTGGATATATTTGCCGAAAGGTTAAGCTAATACGTCCTGTGGCTACTGTTTTAGTCTTGGTAATGCTGTGCTTCCAAAAGCTCTGAGTATCACCGTGCATGACAATTAGCTGACCTGATTCAAGATGAAGCTCGACTTTATCTTGAGTTTTTTTATGCTTAAAGACAAATTTACGCGTAGTACCGAGGGATAAAGAAGCGATAATCGGTTGCTCACCAAGCTCTCGTTCATCATCGGCATGATAGCCCATGCCGTCATCACCAGAAGGATAATAGTTGAGTAAGCACGAATTGAAATTAGTATCAATTCCAAGGGCTAATAATTGCTGCTCAACATGTTGTTTCACATGAAACATAGTATCTGTCCAAGGTATGGTTTGACGCGTATGACCAGAGTACTGATAGTCAATATCGCTATCACCCATCCAAACGATTTGACGCGTTGTGACGTGTGTCTTGCCAAATAAAGTGACGATATCTTCTTGCCAAGGTAACTCAGTCACCAAGTTATAAAATAAAGGGCTGGGATAATCGATCACAATCCCTAAGTCATTTACCTGACCGTCATAAGGCAATAGATTGTCAGTCGGCTTGGTTGCAAAAAGGTCAGTCAAGGTTATTTACTGCTCTGATAATGCTCATTGATAATTTTAGCGCATATTTCTGGCGCTTCTATTGGCAATAGATGTCCATAATCTGGTAAGGAGATAATACTCTTATCAGGGACAAATTTTTGCCATTGCTTACGTACTTTTGGATTGATAAATAAGGTTGGTTTGCCAGTAATCAAAGTGTAGGGGCAGCTTAGCTTTTTAAGAGCGGCATCAATATGAGGCGCACCAAAATAGTTGGCAAGCTCTTGCTCAGGTGAGAATAGCAGAGTATAGCTACCGTCATTATTAGCACTCAGGCTTTGTTCAGCAAAGGTTTTTAAATGCTCATTACTGATACGCTGATACGCCCGCTGTGCACGCAGGTGTTCGTAATATGCTTGGGTATTTGCCCAAGTTATTTGCTTCGTTAACGTGCTTTTGAAGGGTTCACGGCTCAGTAAAAACTGACGCGGCAACAGATTATATATTCTCGCTTGTTTTTTGGTAAAGGTCACAGGCTCGATAAGATAGAGCTCTGAGAAAAGCTCTGGACGCTTTGCTGCCGCTATTGCAGTAGCAGTCGCGCCCTGCGAATGTCCAATACCGACAACTGGTTTATCTTGGGTTTTTTCTAAAAACTCAATTAGCATCTCAGCGTCTTGCTCACGGGTCAGGCGACGACTCTGCGGCTTATCGTACCAATAACCGCGTAATGCTAGCGAACTGAGCTCAAAGCTGTCTGCCAGCTCATTTAATAATGGCGCATAGGTGCCGACAGTAAAGCTATTACCACCATAAAAATGGGCAGGCGCGCGTTTATAGTCCCTCTGAGT
>NZ_DATIRM010000218.1:0-9868 GCF_035469765.1 Psychrobacter sp. | reverse complement strand
AAGCCTGTAAGGCTCTTAAAATAGATGGTCGGAGTGATAGGATTCGAACCTACGACCCTCTGGTCCCAAACCAGATGCGCTACCAAACTGCGCCACACTCCGAAATTTCTATTATCACGATAGTTTTGTTGATTAACTGGTTGTTGGCGATGCCGCTAACTGGTTAATGTTCCTTGCTATCGAGGTGCACATATTAAGGGGAAACGCCGATGGTGTCAACACCTATTTTCAATTAATTAACAAAAACTGCTAAATTATTTAAAAATAGCTATCTCATAAGAGATGAGCTTCGACAATAAGCCTCTTAACACAGCGCTTAATGACCTAAGTGCTCATTATACTACATCTTGTTTTGGAAGCAAGTCACTGTTTATACTGCCGGTCAGCACATTAAAGGGTATCAGCCATAACTGTGCATAGGATGCAGTAGTATTGTGCTGCTGGTTATGCGAGTTAAGCTGGCTGTGTTGCTGCAGCGCAACTGCTTGCCTCTGACTGTCTTGTACCGGATATACAAGCCAAACCTGCTCTGCTTGATAAGCCTGCGCATAGCTGCTCAATTGATAAGCATCGCTGGCAGCAATAGAGCTGGCATGCGCTAAATGCTTCCATTTAATATCAATCACATGACTATAGTGACCTGGTTGTTTTTCTGGTGATGGATTTGCTCCTAAATTCTTTATTGGTAAAGCATCATCATATATAGCCGTATTTTCAGTACTCGAATGCACCTGCCGATAAATCAATAAATCAGGACGAATAGATAAACACGCCTGCCCTGCTGCATCGTTTAGCCAAACACGCTGCGCTTGGAACAGCGGTTTATAGTCGTCGCTTCGTTGCTGAAAAAATAGCGCGATACGCTGACTTGCCCATTGCTCGAACGCTTGATTCATATCAATCAATAAACATAAACGCGGCGGCGTAAATGTACTATTAACTGGTTTTGGTGAATCAATGCTATGACCGGTTTCCGTATTTGACTGGTTCAGTAACCAATAAGCGAAATCTACCAGCTGCAAGGCAGCTTGTAATTGCGGTGCATATAGCGGCTGAAGGGCAAGCTCACGCTTTGCCTGTTGATATATGGGTTGCAACTGCTGCCTTTCATATTTGTGCAGCTCAGACACATGCTGCCACGGCTGTAAATAGTGAAGAAAATTTGACTGGGATAACAAAGACGACAGCAACTTTAATGCGCTCTTAATCATGCGATTGCCTAACATGTCTTGGCTCAGCACGCTGCGCTCACACACAAATTTATGCGGCTGCAGACTGTTATGGCGTAATTGCTCTTTTATGATTAAACGACCCTGTAGCGCTGTTTGATTATGGATTTGTGCCTGATACTGCTTGGTCGGTTGATAATGCGCTAATCGCTGCAAAAATTGCTCAATCAGCCAGTCTGATAAGGGTAAGGTTACTAGTGGTAGCGCTGCCAATTTATCACTATATTGACCAAAATTTTTGCTGTGAGGCGATTTATAATCGTTACTACTTATTAAGTCTGACAGCATATTTTGTACCCAGTGACGGGTTTGCAAAATATTTGTATCCGCTAACGGTTTATTTAACTGCTGAGTAGAGTTGCTAGCAATATGGGAGATAAGTTTTGGCAGTATCTCAAGAGTCATGCCGCTAGGCAATACAATCACGCCGATATAATGCCCTACTTTTAGCTGCCACTGCCCTCGCTTGCGCTTAATACTAAATACCGACAGCTCTTGGATTATCAGCCACTGGAAATCAGAGTCATGCAAAAAATTATGCGACGTTAAGCGCTGATGTTCAAATACCGTCATGATATTGATTGCAGGGCCTTGAGTCTGCTTATACTTATTTAGCACCGATTAACATCCTCATGGATATAGGCGCTGATAGACGGCAGTATGGGAGAACTCACCAGTTTTGGCAATAAGGTCGGTATTGATTGTATAGCTACCGGCATTCATAGACTGAGTAAAATAGGACTGCTGCCCTGACAACATTAGATTTTGGCTAGCTGTTTGATTGTGTGCCTGATTGCTTAATTGGTGATTCATCTGGTTGTCTATTAACACATGGCTATCCTGAATAAATTGCGCCGGTATCGGCTGCTGTTCATCTTGAAATATATATTGCAAGACAGCGACTTGCCCGCCTGCAGCTTGCGCTAACTGTGGAATAATTTGTTCAGTAAGTACCGTTTGTAACTGCTCGAGGTTATGCACAGAAAATAAAAATGCATGACCCAATTGCGCCTCAATGCCTAGCGTTTGGCTAATACGATTATTTAAACCCGTTAATAATTTTGCTAAATTGATGGACTCAGCTTCGCCGCCCACTTTTGATCCATTATTAAGGTTAATAATCGGTAATAGCTCAGGCTGCGGCGAACAATCAATAAAGCGAAAACGTCGACGTAGCGCCATATCTAGTGGCGCTAAAGAATGATCTTGGGTATTCATCGTGGCATAAATATCAACGTTAGCAGGCACGCTAAATGCTCGCCCAGAGTACGCCAAATTAACTGTCATCGCATTGGGAGTGTCCGCACGTTTATCAGGTTCAATAAGACTGAGCAGTTCGCCAAAAACCCGTGAGACGTTGGCACGATTGATCTCGTCTATCAGCATCGCATAACGCTGTTGAGGGTCATTAGCCGCGCGCTGACAGAGTTTCAAAAAGGCACCATCAGTAATGGCGTAACTCATTTGTGACAGGCTATTATTCGACTGATTAGAGGCTGCCATCACAGGACGAATGCCTTCGACAAACTCTTCATAGCCATATGCTTGATGGAAGCTGACCATACTAAAGCGCTGCTGATAAAAGGGCGAATGTTGGCTAGCATTATTATCACGCTGCGCCTGTTGAAATTCTGACAATTGCTCTGACAATTCGCTTAATAGCATCATGCTGTCAGGCAATAAATACCATGCACCGCTATGATCTTTATCAAAGTAAGCTTGGCTGGCTCTATTCTTATAAGCAACAGTTTGTGAGTTGGTTGGACTGTGCATTTGCAGCACAGACCATGCCGTATTACTTAAGTTTTTCTCACGTACGTTTTGCGCCGCTTTAGAGATAAAAAACTGATGATTGACGACTTCAGGTACTTTTACCAAGTCTTGTTTTTGCGATTGAAAATCTAAAAATATTAAACAGACAACGTCACGCCAGCTCAGCTCTTGCAATAACTGTTTGAGCAAATCCTCATCATTGGCTCTAGGTAGATAATCCGTATATTCTTTAGCAATTTGGAGCAATCGGTAGGTTTTACCGGTACCCGCGACGCCCGTATAAATAATATTGGTCGGCTTATCATCAGACATATCAGGCATAGCATTATCCAACAAAAAAGGTATAAAAAAGGCACGCATATTGTATCATTATAGACGCTGCATCCACATGGTATCAGCATTTGAATGACTAACATTCAAAGTATTAAGGTATGGTTATGTCACTGTTATTTTGTAAGCGCAGCAGTTCATGGTAATCATAGTAGCGACTCAGCAGTTAATGTACCATAACTAAAATAGCTGCTAGGATAAAGAGAATTTAGCGACGTATTCATCGTCTAAGCATTTTAATTCTAGTACCAAGAGCATTGTAAATCCCACTCAATTGAGGAATGTTGTATGTCAGGATTATTAAAAAAACTCCCTAGCAAACTGACCAATAAACTGCCAGCCAAAGTAGCTGACAACATAAAGCCTGCCGCCGACAAACCAGACAGTACGCTGAAACCAATCAACAATCAATTTAGCAAATTATTATCAGTTACCAAGTACTTGCCTGCTGGCGCGCGCTCAAGCATTTTATCAAAAGCCTTTGGTAAAGTCGTACCCTATGTGGGTACCACAGGCGTCTATTATGAAACCGTTGAGCCAAACCAAGTGGTGGTCAGCTTAAACAACGGCAAAGCGGTGCAAAACCATATCGGCTCTATCCATGCAGTTGCCATTACTTTATTGGCTGAAACAGCAACGGGCTTTATTTTGGGCTTAAATTTGCCTTCTGATCGAGTGCTCTTGATTAAGTCCTATTCGGTGAATTTTTATCGTCCGATTAAAAAAGGACAGATGGCTGCCATCGCAAGCTTATCTGATGAGCAGCGTTTAGATATTTTAAATACTCCAAAAGGCGAGATGGTCATTCCCTGTGTGATTCATGACCGTGAGTCAGATAGCGAGCGCGACCCTATCGTGGTCGAGATGACGTGGGCGTGGATACCTAAAGCCGAATTAGAAGCGCGCCGTCAAGGCAAAGCCAACGAAAAATCGGCTGCGCCTGATGCCAATACCGAAGCAGAAGTCACTGAGCAAGACACTCAATCAGCTGATAATAATGATAAGTCTGCTGTAGATAAATAATGGATTAGACTTACGCAAAAACAGTGCGCTATCTAGCTTGAAGTATTTTGGTAGCGTATCTATTATCGTGGTTATTGATAGACTAATAATAAGGAGACAATGATGTCCAACACGATTTCTAAATTAATTTCTAAAATAGTGCCTACCAATTTATCTACGGCATTCCTCGTCGGTGGTTGTGTGTTAGGATTTGCCGTTAGTGCCACTGCAGCACCAGCAAAGCCTTCGACTCATACAGCAACTATCACCAAATCGAGCCCTGTATTCTTAGGTGACGGCGGCAACTATCCTTTTTCAGAAGCAGTACGTATCGGCGATACTTTATATATGTCAGGTCAGATTGGCTTTAAAGATGGTAAGCTGGTCAAAGGCGGTGTCAAAGCTGAAGCCAAACAGGCACTAGATAATATCAATAGCACACTATTAAAATATGGTTATCAAAAGTCTGATATCGTTAAATGCATGGTGATGCTCACCGATATGGACGACTTTAATGACTTTAATAAGGTCTATAAAGCTGAGTTAGCTAAACCCTATCCTGTCCGTTCAGCCTTTGGTGTGGCTGAGCTAGCAACAGGTGCAAGCGTCGAAGTAGAGTGTATGGCTGCTAAATAAAGACTTCTTTGCAAACCCTATTTTAAACAATCAAAGCGTCATCTGTTAGGGCGCTTTCTTTGGTCACTCGTAGCACCTCTTCTAACGTTGTGCGTCTTGCTATGACCTTACACAAACCATCAGCACGAATCGATGGTGTCTTTTAGCGTGCGTACTCTTCTAGCTCATACTCGGCAGTATTACTATGAATCATACGGCGCAGCGCATCATCTTCAGGCACACTATCTACCAGACTCTCACGGTCAGGATGATCTTCAAGCCCAGCAGCGATATGCTGTGACTCACCAGTATTGCCAGCGTAAGCGGCGTTCATGCGCTTTTCAAAATCATCCGAGCTGGTGCTATCATAAATTGGCATGCCGCGGACACCTTACTGATGCAAAAACCGTACTGCTTCATTAATCGCTGATAACGGCGTAGCTTTAGTCAGCACCAATGTCGGCGGCAATTCAGGATCGATAGCAAGTATGACCAAAATCTGATGGCGTTTTGCAAAACTGTACGGCAGTGTCATCATAAAGACAACCTAATAAACAACCCCATTAGAAACCACTTAGCAAATAAACAGTAGCATAAAAGCTAGAAAATTTAGACAACTTAAATCGTTAAATGCACTAAATTTTGCCAGTAAGCTTGTATGAGTTTGTTATAATAACATTTTGCTTTAAGCAAGTAGCAAAGCTTTCATTAGATTTTGACTTTTGCCCAGTAAGCGCTACTATCATAGGCTGCAAATAGAATTTTTTGTTGACCTATATGATTGATACGAGCCTTTTTTTGTCACTTTTACTCGCCTGCTATTAGGATATTCTTATGCCACAAGCTGCAACTTCTATCGCCAGTCCTATGCCAATTTTGCAAGATACCTTTACGGTCGGCAGTCGTACTTTTTCTTCTCGATTATTAGTCGGTACGGGTAAATATAAGGATATGGCTGAAACTGGCGCTGCAATCGGTGCGTCAGCAGCACAAATAGTGACGGTCGCTATTCGTCGTACCAATATTGGTCAAAATCGTGACGAGCCAAATTTGCTCGATGTCATTTCACCGGACAAATACACTATTTTGCCCAATACAGCCGGCTGTTTTGATGCAGAAACTGCAATTCGTACTTGTAAGCTTGCTCGTGAGCTATTAGGTGGGCATAATCTGGTTAAGCTTGAAGTGTTAGGAGATGAGAAAACCTTGTACCCCAATGTAATGGAAACTATCAAAGCAGCAAAGGTGCTGATTGATGACGGTTTTGAGGTCATGGTCTATACCTCAGACGACCCTATCGTCGCTCAAGAGCTTGAGAGCATGGGCTGCGTGGCGATTATGCCACTTGGTAGCTTGATTGGATCGGGTCTAGGTCTGCTCAATCGCCATACACTCAGTCTCATTATCGAAAATGCCAAGGTGCCAGTATTGGTCGATGCCGGTGTCGGTACTGCTTCTGATGCAGCGATTGCGATGGAGCTTGGCTGTGATGGCGTGCTGATGAATTCAGCGATTGCCAATGCCCAAAACCCAGTGATGATGGCACAAGCCATGAAGCATGCTGTTTGGGCAGGACGCGCAGCGTTTTTGGCAGGTCGTATGCCGATGCGCAAAATGGCCACTGCCAGCTCACCGCAGACAGGATACTTTTTTCAGTAAACGCTTGCACTGATTAACCCGAATAAAAAACCAGTTGTAAAATAATAAGACAGAAATATTATTTGGTTAACGACTGTTAGCTATAATTTTTCATTCATTATCGTCATAAAAGGATTTATTATGCGACTTCTCACAGCAGTCGACCAGTTGTTCTTACTTCTTGAGTCGCGTAAACAGCCAATGCATGTTGGCGGATTGTTTTTATTTGAAGTGCCAGAAGGTGCTGATAGCGACTTTGTCTATCAGCTAGTGAAACAAATGCAAGAGTCCGATGTACCGCCAAGCTTTCCATTTAATCAAGTTCTAGAGCATATGCTATTTTGGAAACAAGACAAAGACTTTGATGTTGAGCACCACTTTCATCATATTGCTCTCCCAAAACCTGGGCGTATTCGTGAGCTTTTGATGTATGTCTCAAGAGAGCATGGACGACTGTTAGATCGTGCCATGCCTTTATGGGAGTATCACGTGATTGAAGGTATTCAACCAGAGGTTGAAGGTGGTCCTGAACGTTTTGCTTGGTATTTTAAGATTCACCACTCTTTGGTTGATGGCATCGCTGCCATGCGTCTGGTACAAAAATCTTTATCACAATCGCCTACTGAACCAGTTACGCTACCAGTATGGTCACTGCTGGCGCGCCATCGTAATCAAATCAATGATATGCCTGCCGAAAAATCTGTCAAGCATATCATGAAAGAACAAATATCCACCATAAAGCCTGTATTTACAGAGTTGCTAGACAATCTGAAAAATTATGGTGATGATGGATATGTCGGTATTTTTGATGCGCCAATGAGTATTTTAAACAAGCGTATATCAGCATCACGGCGAATCGCGGCGCAATCTTATGATATACAGCGTTTTAATAATATAGCCGAAAGACTCAAAATCAGTAGAAACGATGTGGTACTAGCCGTTTGTGCTGGAGCTATCCGTCGTTATTTGATCTCGATGGATGCGCTGCCGAGCAAACCATTGATTGCCTTTGTGCCAATGTCGCTGCGTAATGATACTAGTCTATCAGGCAATCAGCTGTCATTTGTACTGGCGAATTTGGGCACGCATTTAGACGATCCATTACGCAGGATAGAGCTGATCCATTGTAGTATGAATAACGGCAAGCGACGCTTTCGCCGTATGAACCAAGCGCAAGTAATCAACTACAGTCTTGTCTCATACGCGTGGGAAGGTATTAATCTATTGACTGGACTGTTTCCTAAAAAGCAGGCATTTAACCTGATTATTTCTAATGTTCCTGGTTCTGATAAGCCACTGTACTGGAATGGGGCACGCCTGCAATCTTTGTATCCCGCTTCTGTCGTGTTCAACGGTCAAGCAATGAATATCACTTTAGCCAGTTATTTAGATAAGATTGAATTTGGCATCACTGCCTGTAGCAAAGCATTGCCGCATGTGCAAGATATGCTGATGCTTATAGAAGAAGAGTTGCAGCTGCTTGAGAGCGTCAGTAAAGAGCTGCAGTTTAAAGGCATAACAGTTGAAGACAAAAGTGCTAAAAAAACAAAAAAGCTGGCTCCGTAACGGAACCAGCTTTTTTGTTTTGGATACTTAACTATCTAAAGGGTACGATTAAAGCGCGTCGCCCCATGCTGGCACAACCACTTGCATCAAAGGTTTTAGCAGTTTTATATTACAAGCAAAGATAGAGCCTGAAGTCATCGAGTTATGTGCGCCTGTATGGTCAACGACCACGCCACGTGCTTCGGTGACAATAAGCTCGCCTGCTGCGATATCCCAAGGCTTGATTGACATCTCAAAGTAGCCATCAAAACGACCAGCTGCCACATAACATAAATCAAGCGCTGCTGAGCCTAAACGGCGAATTTGACCGCCCGCCTCAGTGATTTTCTGTAGGCTTTCGTAATGCTCTTTAGCATACGAGATAATTTCACCATTACGCTTACGCTCAAGAGGATGACCAGTCGTAAATAAGCCACCATCAATGGTTTTACGCTCACTTACACTGATACGGCGTTGGTTTAAACGTGCGCCTTTACCACGGCTAGCAGAGAACATTTCATCACGGACGGGATCATAGATAACACCATGCTGAGTCACGCCTTTATGCTGTACAGCGATAGACACACAAAATTGCGGTACACCATGGATGAAGTTTTTCGTGCCATCTAATGGGTCAATGATCCAGCACCAATCAGCATCTTCACCGCGACCTTCCTGCATACCAAATTCTTCACCCAAATATGAGTGTGTTGGATAGCTGGCTTTTAGTGTCTCAATCATCAGCTCTTCGCTAAAACGATCGATACGAGTAACGAGACCATCTAGTCCTTTTGACTCGATATCTAGCTCAATTTTATGACGATTTTGATGCGCGTACAAAATCTCTTTACCGACTTTTTCAGCAGCACGCGCTGCGATGACGACCATGGGTTCCATAGAATAACCTGCTTGTTTGATGAATGGATATTACTGGATAAATATTAATTGATAAGCACCAATCGATAGATACTTATTAATAAAGAAAGTAGTACTTATAGCGCCAATACTACTTATAAATTATAAAATCAATGAAAAATAAAGCCACATAGCAAACCACAATATATGGTTGCTATCAGTCGCACCGCCCAAGTTGTCAAATAATTCACACCTACGGCAAGCAGGCGGTGTTACAGCACAAAAATATACGCTTTATTTTTTACGACACTATTTTATCAATTTTTTACGGACTAGGGTCATTTATTATTTTTATAATTTAGCAGACAGATCATTAATTGTCTTTCAAACCTTAAGCCATATCAATTAAGATAATAATTTTTGGAGCTGCCTAACCACGCCTTCTACATCCAAGCCACAATCTGCCAGCTGTTCTACTTGAGAGCCGTGCGCAACAAAGCGATCAGGGATACCTATATTGCAGATAGCTGGACGATGGATTTTAAAGGCAGCCGACTCATTTAATAAGTATTCATTGACCGCACTACCTGCGCCGCCCATGATCATATGCTCTTCTAGAGTCGCTATATGAGTGATACCTTGCTCGACTAAGGTTTCAAGAAGTTTGGTATCCAAAGGCTTAACCCAGCGCATATTGACCACATGCAGCTGACAGCTTGATGCTAATGCAGGATGACTGGTAATAACTTCTGCCGCTTTCTGAGCCGTTGCCACCATGGTACCAAATGCTAATAATGCCAATTTTTTGGGCGCATCATATTGCCCGAGTACCGACTCTACGACTGCTTTACCAACCTGATAAGTTTGAGCAGGTTGTGTAA
>NZ_DATIRM010000217.1:0-14473 GCF_035469765.1 Psychrobacter sp. | reverse complement strand
GCTAGTGTTGTTTTACGGATTGGGCGTTTATTTATTGCGTCAACGTGGGGCGCGCTCGCAAAATCTATTTAGCGCCATTCGTAAGAGTGACACGTTGTTGATCGTACTAGCGCTGATTAGTTTTTGGATACTCTCTAGCATGCTGGTTAGAACGTTACACACTTTCATTAATACACCGCTATGGATAGCCGACTTATATGACCATACTGGCGGCGCATGGCGTAGCGAGCAAGTGCAAACGGGTCTGACGATTTTATGGACGCTACTGGCATTGGTCGCCACCATTATTGCCAGTCGCTATTGGCAGCGCGCGCTATGGTTTATGGGCATTGGCTTATTGGGTATTGTAGTCCTAAAATTGGTCTTGGTTGACTTGTCACAGACTGAGGCAATTTGGCGGGTAATTTCTTTCCTTGGCGCAGGCAGTTTGATTTTACTGATTGGTTATTTGGCACCGTTGCCGCCGGCACGTGATGAGACAGCAGAACAGGTCGAATCATAGTTTCTCATTAAAGCAAATTGAAATTATAGTGTGAGCACTTTTTAGCATCATTACTTTTTAGCATCCGTACGTGGCTTATGTAGTAAACTGAACACCATGAAAAGTAAATGACGATCGTCTTACTTTGAGCATTTTTTATAAAAGGTTATGAAAGCAGATGGATAAGAGAGTAAGTATTCAGTGGTTCCCTGGGCATATGAACAAAGCCCGCAATGAAATCAAAGAAATCATGCCGCAGATGGATGTGGTAATCGAAGTGATTGACGCACGTATTCCTTATAGCAGCGAAAACCCAATGGTCGCGGCATTGCGCGGTGAAAAACCGGTCATCAAAATCTTAAATAAAGCTGACCTTGCTGACCCTGAGCTGACCCAAACGTGGATGGAATATCTTGAGCAGCAAAACGGTGTTAAAGCCATTGCTTGCGATACTGATAAAGCCAATGATGTCAAACGTATCATCGCAATCTGTAAACAACTTGTCCCCAATAAAGTTGGTACGGGTCGCCAAATCAAAGCCATGATTATGGGGATTCCAAACGTCGGTAAATCAACGTTGATTAACACTTTGGCTGGACGCGCCGTGGCAAGAACTGGTGACGAGCCAGCGGTCACCAAGTCGCAGCAATTGATTAAACTTGACGATGACATCATGCTCTATGACACACCCGGTATGCTGTGGCCAAAAGTTGAAAACGAAAACTCTGGCTATCGCTTGGCAGCAACAGGCGGCATTCGTGATACGGCGTTTGATTTTGCGGATGTTGCCGGTTATACCGCTGAGTATTTATTAACCGCCTATCCTGAGCTGCTAAAAACTCGCTATAAAATTGAAGAACTGCCTCAGACCGATTGGGAGTTCTTTGAAATAGCTGGTCGCAATCGTGGCTGCGTGCGCGCGGGCAATAAAGTCGATACGTACCGGATGTCTGAAATCCTAGTGAATGAGCTGCGTAGCGGTAAGATTGGGCGTATCACTTTGGAGACGCCAACTATGACTGAGGCTGAAGAAGTCGTCGTCGCTGAACAACGCATTGCGGCAGAAGAAAAAAGAATTGCTAAAGAAGAAGAGAAACGCTTACGTCGCTTGAAAACGCGGAAGAATCGGAAGTAAACTCTCACTAACATAGCTCGTAAGGTGCGCCCGCCTAGCGCACCTGTTTTATTTTTATTATTTACCTTTAACTTATCTAAAAATTCTCAAAAACTTTACTTAGCAAACAATACAGTCAATTGTCATTTTATCCAATGATGCTCACAACCAAGCTCACCTACTGTTGTCTTGTATCAATCGTATTACACCCCATAAATAACCTTAATCCCAAACCTTATATATCCCTGCTCAATTTACAAGGAATACTCTTGCCTACTCAATTTTCTCACTCATTAACTTCTTTAGACGCATTCGCCCCACGACTCCTTGCTTGGTTTGAAATCAACGGTCGCCATGATTTACCTTGGCAACAGCATCAAACTGACGCGCCAAACCCTTATATCGTTTGGCTATCCGAAGTCATGCTACAGCAAACACAGGTAACGACAGTACTGCCTTACTTTGCACGTTTCATGACGTCATTTCCGTCCGTTCAGGATTTGGCAGCCGCAGAATGGGATACGATAGCAGAGCATTGGGCGGGGCTAGGTTACTATGCGCGTGCACGTAATTTGCATAAAGGCGCGAAGCAATTGGTCGCTGTGATTGACGAGTCTGGCGACTTTCCGCAGACGCTAGCAGGTTGGGAAGCGATATCAGGTGTTGGTCCTTCAACCGCTGGTGCGATTATATCAATGGGCTTGCATCGTTATGGCGTCATTTGTGATGGCAATGTCAAACGCGTACAGACACGCTGGGCAGCAATTGATGGTGATATCACTAAGTCGGCGACTACTAAAGAATTATGGGCATTGGTGGAGCGTTTAACGCCAATAGAGAACTCAGGATTGTTTGCGCAAGCGATGATGGATATGGGTGCAACCCTATGTACGCGCAGCAAACCTGCTTGTCTATTGTGTCCATTACAAGATGATTGCTTAGCGCATGCGCAAGGGCGCGAGACAGATTATCCAGTTAAGGCAAAAAAGCAGCCCAAACCCAGTAAGTTTAGCAATGCGTTATTAATTGAAGATACCGATGGTAAAATACTGTGGCTACAACGTCCTGATAATGGCATTTGGGGCGGTCTGTGGAGTTTACCGCTAGAGTTTGTAGAAAAGATTAGCGGTAAAGTAGCTGTTAAGGATAAGACACTAAGCGCAGTGACTGGTAATCAGTTATTAGAAGTGGCTAGTAATGAAAAAATATACGAGACAGAATTCACCACGGCTGAACAGATTATTAATGAGTGGCTGAACAAGAATAAATTGAGCGCAAAATCAGTTAGCAACACATTACTCGATGATTCGCCTATCAAACATTCATTGACCCATTTTCATTGGTATTTAACCCCGCAATCAGTGACTTTAAACGATACACAGGCGACCGAGATAACCAAGGCATTGCAAGCGGCTGAAATTAATATTAATTGGTTAAACGCTGATGATGCACAAGTAACACTTGGATTACCTCGAGCGATGGTGAAGATTTTTGAATAAATCTTTATGCATAATTGCTTAAAATAACCTGATAAAACGACATAAAAAAAGCGATTCAAAATATATTTTGAGTCGCTTTTTCTTTATTTATAAAAGGATAAAAATCAGGATTTCGGCACGCGTAAACGCATCAAGCCTTCTTGTTGTACGGTTGCAACCAATTTACCTTCTTGCCAAAACTGACCATGATTGAGCCCCATCGCATTGGATGTGGTATCACTCCACATGTCGTATAACAGCCAATCGTTCAAGTCAAAGTGACGATGGAAATGCATTGAGTGGTCGATACTAGCAGCTTGCAAGCCACTGGTCATAAAGCTAATACCATGTGACATCAGACCTGTGCCAACCAGATAAAAATCAGAGGAAAACGCCAATAATGCTTGCTGGATAGCAATCGGCTGATTACCCAATTCACGGATACGTAGCCAGTTCGCTTGCTTAGGTTTCATTGGTTCCGGATGGATGGGGTCACGCGGTTTCACCGGTTTAATCTCGATATGACGACGGCGCATAAAACGAGATTTTAATGCCTTTGGGACTTTACCAACATAGTCTTCTTTTAAATCTTGCTCAGCGAGTAAATCTTCAGGCGGCGGATAAACAGGCATGTCTTCTTGATACTCTAAACCCTCTTCCATCGGTGAAAAAGAAGCAATCATCGAAAATATCACTTGCTCAACCGGCGGCTTACCACGTACTTGCTTATATTGAATCGCCGTCACTTCACGCGCCGATAGGCTACGCCCATCACGTAGGCGGCGCACTTGATAAATCACTGGCTGATTGATATCACCACCGCGCAAAAAATACCCATGTAATGAATGACAAGGTTTATCATCATCAAGCGTATGCGCTGCTGCCATAATCGCTTGTGCGAGTACTTGCCCACCGAAGATACGAGCGCCAACATAGTCATGGCTTTTACCTTCAAATACATCAGGGCTGACTTCGATAAGTGCGACGGTAGCAAGTAGCTCATCTATCAGTTGTGAATAATCAGACATGACGATCATTTTCCTTATTTTTATCAATAATACGGCGCGCCAAAAAACATCAAGAGGATATGGCTTAAGCCGATATGGCGTTTTACAGTAAATGATATGAAATCAATTACTGTAATATACAAGATAAATCTTCAGATGAGCAACAACCTATAACGAGCAAGAAATATTATTATAATGATAAGCCATAAAACGATTACTGGAAATGCGTAATAAGGAAAAATAAATAAAAACGAGATGCTTTATACATCTCGTTTTTTAATCCCAGTTTACCTTTATGGCTTGACCGCCACCAGTACACGAATAGAATCTGGTACCAATGACAAACTCGCCAATGCTTGCTCACCTTGCGCTTTTAGCTGCTCTAAGCGCTCGACTTCTTCTGGGCGTACATTGGGATTGATAGTTTGTAGATGCTTAAGACGCTGAATCTCACGCGACCACTGTTGGCTAAAGCGGGCGCTTGCTTGCTCGCCAATGTCAGCCAACTGCTGACGGGCAATATCTTCCGCTTCATAATAACGCTGCTCGATCACATCACCTCGTACTTTAATCACTTGGCGGGCGCGGTTTTTATCCAGACGCTCAATATGCGGCATAATCATATCGGCGCTAATACGCGCAGACAAATCACTGCCCTGCTCACTGATAAAGACACGGATATTCTGTGTGCTCAAGGTTGCAGGCAAGTTAAGCAGTTTCGGTGCAATGGCTTCCACACGGAAATTCACCTCAAGCATGACCATACCTTGGGGCATAGCGGCACTTTTTAGCATCGCAACCGTGGTATTACCAAAGGTGCTGGTACTCGCTAGCTCGTAAATCGCTTGCATCAATGGATGCTCATGAGTGATAAAAGCAATATCTTCACGCTGTAGTGCTTGCTCACGCTCAAAAGTCAGGGTCATGCCATCTTCATCACCCAGTGGTAAGCCATCGATATAATCACTAATTTCCGTGCTGTCAATCGGTGAAATCACCCACGAGCCATCACGTTGGATATTATGTTCGATATTGGCTGAGGCAAAGAAGCGCTCGATAAACTGCGGCAATAGATTATGCCCATCAAAATCACGCATGGCATCAGCGATACGCCCAGCAACGCGCGGACGGCATGAGTTGTATTCTAATAGACGGTCACGACCTGCTTGTAGCTGTGCTTCAAGCCCCAGTCGTGTTTGTGCCGCTTCTGCGATGATGTCTGCCAATATTGCACGGTTGACGTCGGTATCAGCACTTTCAAGCATCGGTTTTAGCTCTTGGATATACTGCTCTTGCACGCTTTGCGCTGTTGGTGAAATCTGATTGAACATATTTAGCGCATTGCTATACCATTGATACATACGCTCTTGCGCGGTACCTTGAACATAAGGTACATGCAGCATAATTTCCTGCGTTTGCCCGATACGATCTAGACGACCGATACGCTGCTCCAAAGTATCTGGATTGGCGGGTAAATCCCATAATATCAACTGGCTTGCAAACTGGAAGTTACGCCCTTCCGAGCCAATCTCTGAGCATAGTAATATCTGCGCGCCTTCGCTATCGGCAAAAAACGCCGCCGCTTGGTCACGCTCAAGCAAGGTCATCTGCTCAGTAAAAATAGCGGTTTTAATGCCCGCATGTAGACGCAATACCGCTTCCAAGCTTTCAACGGTCGCGCCACTACGAGCAATTAACAATACCTTTTTATGTTTAAGCTCGCTCTTTAAGATATCAATCAACCAAGGCACACGTGGGTCATCTTCTAACCAGCCGCCATCAGGCTGATTTTCTTCGCCCCATAGCTGCTCACGCAATTTGCCATTGGTCTGATAACTGTCGACCCATGCTTCAGGCAATGGCAGTGGATACGGCTGGCTGCTACGACCATAAAAGCCTTTCACACTTTCACGGGTATTACGGAATAAAATACGTCCCGTACCATGGCGATCTAGCAATTCATTTAACGCATAAGTACGCAGTTTTTCGTCTTCATTAATCGTTGCTAATTCATCGATACTAATCGTCAGCAAGCTGCTTAATGCCGCGATTTGCCCATCACTTAAGGGTTTGTCTTCTATTAATAGGCTGGCAACGGCTGCCGTTTCTGCAAAGGCTTCTTGACCATCGATAAACTCATCTAAATCATCAAAACGATCTGGGTCTAATAGACGCAAACGGGCAAAATGACTCTGCGCACCAAGCTGTTCAGGTGTGGCGGTTAATAGCATAACCCCGGCTGTTTCTTCAGCAAAATCTGCAATCAAGTCATATTTATCGTTGCCGCCTTGGGCTTCATCCCAATGCAGGTGATGCGCTTCATCGACGACCAATAAATCAAACCCTGCTTCCATCGCTTGGTCATACAAGTCAGGATGGTCAAGGAGTAAGTCCATACCAGCGATGACACATTGTTCAGTAGTAAAAACATTTTGCTCAGGGTCGTGCTCTTTAATCGCTGCGGTACGTACCAAATCAAATAAGGCAAAGTTTAGATTAAAGCGGCGGCGCAGCTCAATCATCCACTGATATTGCAGACTGTCTGGCACAAGAATGAGTACACGCTCAGCTTTACCCGTCAGCAGCTGCTGATGAATAATCAAGCCCGCCTCAATGGTTTTACCCAAACCCACTTCATCAGCAAGCAGTACACGCGGTGCAATACGTTTGCCAACTTCATGAGCGATATAGAGCTGATGCTCAATGATGTCAACGCGCGCGCCCATCAAGCCTTTGAGTGGATGACCTGCAAGCGCTGACTGCATACGCAAAATATCTTGACGCAAATCGTACCAATCACTGCGCTCAATACGACCTGCCAGCAGACGCTCAAGTGGTTTCGCCAAGGTGATATTGGCAGCTAGACGGGTTTCCATGATTGCTTTTTCATGCTCATCAACACTGTATTTGAGCACGCCCATCACTTCTTCAACAGCCGTCACCGTATAAGTGTTACCGGCTTGATCAGAGATGCTGTCGCCAACCTTAAATACCACGCGCGATAACGGTGCAGAGTTTTTTGCATAGACGCGTGTCTCTTCACTTTGCGGAAATAAAATGTGCACACATCGGTCGTCTACATCGATGACCACACCTAAGCCCAGCTCGGACTCCGTATCAGATAAATAGCGTTGACCAACGGCGAATTCGGTGCTGTGCAATGAAGCGATAGAGATAGTCATAGGGCGATGTCTTTTTGTACTCAGATGATAAGAAAATAGGTAGCTTGCGATGCAAACAATGCTTGCTGGCTCAGCAACATGGATAAACTGATAGTTGCTGGATATGCATTTATTCAATATGTGGTCAAGAAATATATCGGCAACATCAGCTTGTGAGCGAGATCCGTCGATAAAACAGACCATTATATAACGTTAGCGCCTAGATGAGTGCGTTAAGTTCACTTTTCAAGAGCAGGTTTTTGCAAGATAAAATCAAAGCTAAGCATAAGTTGGGTTTATAAACCAATAAGATAACGACTCGCAAGTAAACAAAAAATATTGTTATTGTAAAATTGTTTCTGTATTGTTAAAAAATGCAATAGAACATCTCTCTTAATACCAAAGCTATTCAATTTAACTAAGTCATTAGACTTTTTAACTAAATCATTAGACTTTTAGCTAACTATTACTTATATAAAAAATAGCATAGACCTAAGACCTAATAGCTGTTATCCATGCTTTATCAGCGGTCATGGGTGGATTATTGTCTATAATAGTCCATTAAGTTATAGGTTGAATTTATTATCATTATTTTAAGTTATGTTAATACTGTTTTCATTTGACGTTTATGACTATTATTCATACGCCATTTTAATAGAACCTAACCATATAGGTCATTGTAGCCAATAAATCTCATTAGCAATCTTCTTTGTGCTCCCTACTCCCAAGGACAAATCCCGTCATGAGTGACTCCAAAAAAGTCGGCTTTTTTAATCAAGTCAGTACCCAAGTTACTACTATTTTGTTCATTGCCTTTGCGGTCGTACTTGCGGTCGTTGTTTATGTCGTTGATAAAGAAGGTCATGATAAAATTCGCCTTGAATCAGCAAAGCTGGTCGCTGAACGTGGTAATACTGCTGTTAATAGTATCTCTGCCGATATCAATCGCGTCATGCGTAGTGCCTTGCTGTTACAGCAAAGCGCGCAAACGCTGCCACCGCAAGAGAACATTTTGCAAGTCAGTACCGCCAATGCCTTTGATAAACGCGACTATAGCTTATTGGGTAGTGGCGGTATTTGGCCAGAAAAAGGTGCCCTTGGTGCCAATACCGTGACCCATCCGTTTTTAATGGTACGTCAAAACGGCGAATACCAAGCAGTACTGAGCGATCCCAATCCAGCCAACCCTTATTATCAAGAAGATTGGTTTAGCGTCTTAAAACTACTCAAACCTGACAGCTGTATCTGGAACCATGTCCGCGCCAGCCAAACCAAAGGCGAGCTTGCAATGAGCTGCGGTGTCGCAATTGAGCGTGACAATCAGTTCTGGGGTGCCAGTACGGTTAACTTTACCCTAAATCAGCTACAAGAAAACATCGTTAAGTTAAGTGAAAGCTCAGGTTCAGGCTACATTTTATTACTAGATAACAGTGATAAGGTAATCGCCTCATCTAACCCTGAGCGCTTAAGCTATATCGATGAAGAGACCGGTACACCGCTTGATATCAAACAGGTTATCAACTCTGACCCTGCTTGGGAGCCAGTGCTAGGTTTCTTAGAAACTCAGCGTAATGAGATTATTGAGCAAGTCGCTGCCAGTGTGTCGCCACAAGTCCAGCAAGTACTAACCACACTTGATAAAGCAGAAACTGGTACCGCAAAAGGTTATTATTTGGTCAACTATGCTGCTTACCTAAATAACGGTGAAAATAAGCAAAACGCTATGGACAGCCGCTTGCTACAGAGCTTTGAGCTGACCAATGATAACTTCTATAACGGCAGTCAAGCGTATGTCTTTGAGATTCCTGAAACTTATTGGAAGCTAATTGTCGTACAGCCTGATGCTGAGATTAACGCGATTGCCGATAATTTGAGTGAAAACTTGATTAACTGGATTGCTTTAGCGCTACTTATCACCGCTGGTATTATCTACTTTATGTTGACTTTCTTAGCATTTAAACCATTGAAAGAAACCACCGATAAAATTTCTCTGGCAGAAAACATCATTAACAATAAGCAATATAACAAATTGAGCTCCGTTAAATTTAAGAGAGGTCGCAACGAGATTGGGCTGGTGAACGGCTCTATTAACGACCTATTAGATCGAATCCAATCTAACGAAGGTAAGCTTGCCAATATCAATCAGCAGCTTGAGATTAAAGTAGAAGAACGTACCGCTGAGCTGCAAGAGACGCTAAAAGAGCTAAAAAGCTCACAGCTACAACTGATCCGTTCAGAAAAAATGGCAACGTTGGGACAAATGGTTGCGGGTGTTGCCCATGAAGTAAATACGCCTTTATCGTATGTTCAAAACAATCTTGAGATTATCGGTCAATTAACTGAGCAATATGAAGAGCTGATTGAACTGGTACAAGGGTTAAAAGGTATCAAGTCAGACGCAGCATCTGATGGCAAGATTGATAAGTTATTAGCAGATATTGTCCGTGCTTCTGATGAAATCCAAGAAGATGATTTGTCCGCTGAGCTAAAAGAGCTGATTAAAGACTCGCTATTTGGCGTCGAGCAAATCACCGAAATGGTACTGAACTTACGCAACTTTGCCCGTCTTGATGAGTCAAAAGTGAAGACCATTGATGTGCGCGAATGTATCGAAGCCTCGCTTAAAATCGCGGGTAACTCTATCAGACATCAAGAGATTGTCACTGATTTTGCGCCAACCCCTGAAGTGAAATGCTCACCGTCGCAAATCAACCAAGTCTTGGTCAATCTGCTCAATAATGCCTCGCAAGCCATGGGCGAGAAACCTGATGGCAAAATTGAAGTGCGAACCCGTGCCGATGACAGTAATGTCTATGTTGATGTCATTGATAACGGTAAAGGCATGAGCTCAGAAGTACTCAGTCAGATATTTGAGCCGTTCTTTACGACTAAAGGCGCAGGTGAAGGTACTGGTCTTGGTATGGCAATCAGTCAGCAGATTATGGAGCAGCATAATGGCGATATCAAAGCCGTATCGACTGAAGGCGTTGGTACTACCTTTACTTTAACGCTACCGATTAATAATGATTTGACAGAAAAAAGCCTAGCAGCATAATCGCTAGGTTCTGTTCTCATTTTAATTGTTATATAAAGCTACATCACTGTTATTCATCATAAGGAACTCATCATGAATGAATTAGAAAATGACATCAGTAATAATATCAATACCGCTGAGCTAGGGGCTGAGGCTAAACCAAAGCTGGCATTTATTGACGATGAACAACGTATCTTACGTTCTATGAAACTGCTGTTTCGTAAAACGCATGACGTTTTTATCACCACTGACCCAACTGAATATATCGACTATATCAAAAACAATCATGTACACGTTGCGGTCAGTGACCAACGTATGCCTGAGCGTGTTGGTGTTGATATTTTACGCGAAGTAAAAGACGTATCGCCGTCGACCATGCGTATTTTATTGACTGGTTATGCCGATTTGAACGCGATTATCGGCTCTATTAACGATGGTGAAATTTATCGTTATCTAACCAAGCCTTGCAAATCTGAGGAGCTACTCACGGTCGTCGGTCGTGCCACTGAAATCGCCTTGACTTATAATCCAGACGAAGACGCCGAGCAATTCGACAGCTCAGGTAATAAGCAGACGCTATTGGTGATTGATGAGACTAACGAGCTAATTGAGCAAATACGCAAGCAATTCTCTAACAACTATAAAGTGCTGCATGCCGAAGGCTTAGAAGAGGCTTACGATTATTTGGCGAACGAAGATATCGGTGTTTGTATTACCGATATTAATGTCAGTGGCGAGAATATCGCACCGATTATCTTTACCTTAAAACAAGATGCACCGCATTTAGTCGTATTGGTACAGACCGAATTCCAAGATGCGGGCTTACTGATTGACTTGATTAATAAAGGTCAAGTCTATCGCTGTTTACCGAAGCCAATGCGTGCCAGCTTGCTTGAGATTAGTGTCAACCGTGCATTTCAGCATCATACAAAGCTGAAAGCCAGCCCTGAATTGGTCAAACGTTATGAAGTCGAGCACGACCCTGAAAATGATGTGCGTATTGATTTAAGCAGTCGCGTACGTAGTCTTATCGGTAAATTGCGCAAACGTTTTTCTTTATAAGCGCAAGAAACTAGTGTCTCAATAAATGAAACCTCTATTTCAATATTGAAGTAGAGGTTTTTTGCTTTGTACTTTTTGACTATAGACGGCAACGTGCTACATTAAGCCGATAATAACCAAAGCCAATTTACTATAACAGCGAGATAAGGAATCATCATGCAAGCGGTTTTTTTAGATAAAGGCACTTTTTCTGATAACGTCGACTTGCCAGCACCCGCTGGCGTTACTGATTACATTACTTACGACGATACGCCTCAAGCACTGATCGTTGAGCGCTGTCAAAATGCCGACATTATTTTTACCAATAAAGTGCAGATCAATGCTGAGGTGATTGCTAAGCTACCGAAGCTAAAACTTATTCAACTGACCGCTACTGGCATGAACAATGTCGACCAAGATGCTTGTGCTGAGCATGGTATCGCGCTGTATAATGTTGCTGGTTACGCGGTGAAAAGCGTCCCTGAACATACCTTTATGCTGATGCTAAATGCGATGCGTGCAGGTTTACACTACCATAATAAAGTCACCGATGGCACGTGGGCAGATAACGGTAATTTTTGCCTGCTTGATATCCCTCTAATGGATTTAGAAGATAAAACGCTCGGTATTATTGGCATTGGCACCATCGGCAAACGCGTTACCGACATTGCTCGTGCCTTTGGTATGACGGTACTTTGGGCAGAGCGTCAAGGGTCTGCGCCGCGTAATGATGATTATACTGCCTTTGACGAAGTACTTGCTCGTGCTGATGTGATCAGCTTACATTGTCCTTTAAATGATGCTACCCAGCATTTGATTAATAAAGACACATTAGCAAAAATGAGCAAGAAGCCGTTGATTATTAACGTCGCTCGCGGTGGTATCGTCGATAGTAAAGCGCTTGCTGATGCTATTAACAATGAGCAGATTTTAGGGTATGGCAGCGACGTTTTTGAACAAGAACCCATAGCTGCCAATGACCCTTTAATTACTCTTGGCGAGCATCCACGCGTCATATTTAGTCCGCACAATGCGTGGGGCAGCAAGAGCGCGCAAGAAACCTTGTGGCAGGTGCTCAGCAAACAGGTCAGCGACTTTATCAATCAAGCTCAGTAAGACTAACAACAGACAGTAGAGCTTGTTGGTTTCTAACGGCTAAAGTGTAACCATGCATCTTTAATTTTACGATATTTGAGCATGATACGGTCAGTAATATAGTTATTTTTCACGCGCCAAGGATAGCAGTCATCTCGTTTTGGCAATTCATCCTTGGCGCAGCTAGCATAACCTGCCGATAGCCTTTGACTATAATAGACTTTAATTTTTACTAATTTAAAACCAACTACGATACTCTAAATCCGTCTAAAAAGGCGTTGGGCTTTCCCAGTCCATCCACGCCCCAAGCGTTGGATGCTTAAGACGCAGTTGCTGCGCATGCAGATTCAGTCTTGGCGCAATATCTAATGCCGCACCTTCTGCATAAATCGGGTCACCAATCATCACATGTCCGACATGTACCATATGAACGCGAAGCTGATGACTGCGACCTGTAACCGGCTTTAGCAGGACTCGCGTGACTGTGTGACCGTTGCATTCTTCATGTGCCAATACTTCATACAAAGTCAGCGCATGTTTTGACCAATCATGGTCAACAATATGGCGCGGTTTGGTGGTTGGCTCATAGCGCACAGGTACGGATATTTTGCCCGTTGCGCCAACGCTTTCCCATTGACCAAAAACCCGTGCCTGATAGCTTTTTTGGGGTAGTCGGTCGATAAATTGCTTACTAATATTAGTCTGTGCTGCTGCACTCTTGGCGAAAATAAGTAGCCCAGAGGTATCCATATCGAGGCGATGAATCAGTTTTACTGCAGGATTGGCGCGTTCAAGGCGAGCGAGCAAACTGACTTTTAACGTCTTACCGTCGACACTCAATAGTCCTGCTGGCTTATCAACCACCCAGATATCATCGTCTTCATAGACGGTAACCTGTTGTGCAAACGCTTGAAAAAACTCAGGCGGACGGGCACTTTCTTCAGCGTTAAGGGCGTCGATTTTTTCATCAGTAAAGGGCATAAATGTGGGCTACTTATATTAATGGACTTATATTAGTCATTTCGGATATAAAAACCAGAATCCGTTATAGAATAAAAATGCAGCTAATCTCAACGAGCAGTTAAAGGCAGAAATAAATACAGCAGGTGACAGATAAAACCCAACCTGTATCCTTATGTGTCAATTTATTGTGCTAATCATAATTGTTAAACAATTTAACCAGTCTACGTCTGTCAACTTTGGGCAAACATGTTAATATAATGGCAGATTTTCACCCATTCTTAACATTCTTTAGCCTGTCATCATTTTGGTATGACGTTTATCGTTTTATAGATAAATGGTGACACAAATAATAAAACAAGAGAGAAAAATTATGTCAGACCTTATTGTTAATACTACCGATGCCAACTTTGATCAAGACGTCCTACAATCTGACGTGCCAGTCTTAGTCGATTTTTGGGCAACATGGTGTGGTCCTTGTAAAGCCATTGCACCTATTTTAGAAGATTTAGCGGCTGAGTACCAAGGTAAAGTTAAAATCGTTAAAGTTGATGTTGATAACAACCCACAAGCAGCAAGTCGTTTTGGTATCCGTAACATTCCAACTCTATTTGTTTTTAAAGATGGCGAAAAAGTTGATTCAGTAATGGGTCTACAGCCAAAAGCTGAATTGGCCAAAGTGCTAGATAAGCATTTGTAAATTAACACTTGCTTGCTTTGATCACTCTTAGTAAGTATGTTAAAAATAGCACAAACGCTAAAGCCATTATCTGTATCAGATAATGGCTTTTTTGTTGATTTTATGAGCAAAAAACTGGATTACATCACTTTTTTGGCAAAAATTATTGACAATACTGTCTTGAAGCCCGTATAGTCTGCTGATAAGAGAAAACTAATGGTTTTCCTAAATATCTTGTCACTATTCTCCTCGTGTTTATCAATAATAACACCATCGTCATTATTAAACACCACTACTGACCGAATGACTAAACACAATGACTGATATTGAGTTTTTGACGCAGACTCTTATGTAGACTTCTTTATCTTCACTTTTTATGACTTATATGTCTCTATTACGACAAGCTCATAAACTGACACGTAA
>NZ_DATIRM010000216.1:0-3772 GCF_035469765.1 Psychrobacter sp. | reverse complement strand
CATTGTTATTTTTGAGAAATCCCGTAGCGTCGGTCGTTTAGCAACGCGATATCACACGGACAGCGCAACACATAAAAACTGGCAATGGGCATTTGGTGCACAGTTTTTCACTGCAAAAAGTACTGACTTTCAGCAGTTTATCAAGCCTTGGCTAAAGAGTGATTTATTGCAGCCATGGTATGCCAATGTAGTGGACTTAATACCCTCTCACGATGCCGCTCAGACTCCTGATATCCAAATAAAAGAGCAATGGAGCAGTACCCAAGCACGTTATATCAGCACGCCAAAGATGACCAGTTGGGGTCGGGCATTGGCCGATGAATTACAATATACGACGATCAAGTTTAAAACTCATGTCGCACCACTTAATCAAGCAGAAAAACACGAAACAGATAATCAAACCAAAACGGAATTATTCGATGAAGATGGCAACAATCTTGGTAACTTTGACTGGGTAATTTGCACCGCGCCAAATGGTCAAGCTATAGAGCTGATGGCGGATAGCAATTTTAAAGAGCTTGCAAAAATCAGTAAGCCAAAAATGCAGGCTTGCTATACCTTGATGCTCGGTTGGGGTGAAGGGCAGACATTACCTGACGCGCTAAACGTCCAAGCGGCATCGTGGGATGTCGCTTATGTGCAGCATTCGCTACTCGATCGTATTTTTATTGAACATCAAAAGCCGGCTCATAACGAGCTATTGCCTAGTGTGACTATTCATGCCCGCAACGATTGGTCAGAGCAGCATGTCGATGACGACATGGAGACCGTAAAAGCAACCTTGCTACAAGCAGCAAAGCAAGCATTGAGCTGGGATGAAGGTAGCACGGCAAGCCAAATCGACTGTCATCGTTGGCGTTATGCAGCAACCCTGAAAAATATAGATAACACAGAGCTTGGCATTTTAGTGGATGAGCAGCGTCAATGGATTGTCAGTGGAGATTGGTGCGGACAAGGTAATATCGAGAGCTGCTATCAGATGGCAGCACAAACGGTAGCAAGAATTCTCGCTGATGAAATGCGCTCATAGCCAATATTAAAAATTAACATGTTAAGTGCTATACAGAGGAGGTAACACGCGATGTTTGGATTTCATATAGATTTGAATCTACTGGGTTATCACTTTTTTCAATTGGGCATTGCTTTTGTATTGTCATTGCCGATTGCTCTTAACCGTGAAATGAAACACAATGGAGCAGGGCTTAGAACTTTTCCACTGGTGACGATTGCCTCATGCGCGTTTATGTTGGTAGGAATGGATATTTATGAGTCCGCTGATGAAGCGAGAATCATGTACGGTATCATTACTGGTATGGGCTTTATTGGTGGTGGTGCTATCTTTAAAAATGAGATGGGTTCAAAAGGCACTGCGACGGCAGCGAGTTTATGGAACACTGGTGCTATTGGCATTTCAGTGGCTTATAGTCGTTACGAGATTGCCATCATATTGTCTGTGGTTAGTTTTTTGATTTTACAGTTTTCAGAGCCGTTTAAAGCTAAGAGGAAGTAGAGCGTGTCTCAAGTAACTTTGTACGATTTATAACCTGTCTTTTTTACCACTGACCTTTGACTCATAGTGCTTTCAGATAACGATCATTCGAATCGAAGACACGCCCTAGACAAAGCGAAAAAGAGACCCCCAGTTTTTAAAGGCAAAAAAAGAGCCCACGGAGGAGATACCGTGGACTGAGGAAAACTTACCATGCGGTTAGATGAAAAATCACAAACCGCTAATACATAGTTATTAATTTATTATTATATAACTTCTCTTATGATTAAGATATGCTTAAAAGTAAATATTTAAAGACACTCTTACATCTGCTTACAAATTTCAGTGTACAACTGTATTGCTATATTCCACTTATAATAACTGAAATTCAGCTATTTGCCTAAGCTTGCTTACATGTTATTACGTTTTGGCTAATTTGAGCATTATCGCTATGTAAACTATCACTCTCGTTATGCTACTTTTGTCAAAGAGCGGCTCGTAAAAACCAGACATCTGGTATTCAACGCTATAAATATGGCTATTTTTCCCAAAAAATTTTTGATTGTCACAATATATGCTCGGTATAAAGGATACATACGCAGATGGCATGACGACATGCTCGAAAAATGCTAAGCTAGCCACATTCCTATCGTTCACTATAACTGGGTTTGCCATGACTAAGAGCACGCATTTGCATCCGCAGGAGCCGTCAAGTACGCAGAGTAACAAGAGTATTTTTAATTTGCCCAATAATCTGACGATTGCGCGTATCTTGATGATTCCGCTATTCGTGGCAATTGCCTATTGGCCGCCTGCCATGGGTATTGGCATGCCAGCAATCTCGGATAACGTGATTGCTAAGGTTGGTATGAGTGAGTTTAGCGATAGTCTATTGCGTCATTTATTATTGACCGGCGTCTTTATCCTAGCGGCGATTACTGATTGGCTTGATGGCTATTTTGCCCGTAAGCTCAATGTAGTGTCTGCCTTTGGACGCTTTTTGGACCCTGTTGCTGATAAGCTTATGGTCGCAGCTGCATTAATCATCTTAGTACAGTGGCATCCCAATATCATTATGGCGATTGCTGCGATTGTAATTATCTCGCGTGAAATTGCGGTATCGGCATTGCGTGAATGGATGGCAGAGCTGGGTAAAAGCACCAGTGTGGCGGTCTCTTATGTTGGTAAACTGAAAACTACTTTTCAGATGATAGCCATTACCGTTTTATTATTAAACTGGCAATCACTTGAAACGATAGGCTATGTGTTGATGGTGGCAGCAGTTATTTTGACATTGTGGTCGATGATGATTTATCTAAAAGCTGCTTGGCCGTATCTCAAGCAAAGCGGTTAAGCTCATCGTATTAATACGAATCTAATAAACTCTAGACAATAAAAAAACGCCAGTCGCATTAGCCACTGGCGTTTTTTATGATAAAAATTTTGCTTTTATCTGCTTGATATATCAGTTATCAATTATAAAGAAACAGAGAAGGTTTCACCCATATCTTCAGCGGTTTTACCATCTTGTAGCGCTGCTGCTGCCATTTTGAACATATTCACGACGGTACTGCCGCTAAGCCAGCACTCTACACCGTGCGGTACTATTTTAATCAGCTGGACATTTTCGTCTTCTTTACCATTTGCAAAAAACGCATCATATACAGGCGACCATAGTTCGTCCAACTTAGCTTTGTCAGTCGGTAATTCTGCATCACCGCTCACAGAGACATAGTTTTTTTCATCTTGAGTCGCATAGGTGAGACCAATTCTTGCATCATCTTGGATGTCTTTTACCACGTCTGATTTTTTATCTCCGATAAACCAAATTTCTTTATTATCAAGGTTCACGTCACTGGTAGTCATCGGCCACGCATGAATATCCCCTTTTTTATTGCTGGTACTCATCATGGCAAATTTTACGTCTTTAATGACGGCTTGGATTTTGTCGAGTTGCTCTTGTTTACTGATATTACTCATGCTGGATATCCTTTTTCATTATAGTAAATAGAATTTGAATTTATAGTTATTCATTTTTAGTTTAAATAAGCTGGTGTTCGTATTTATATTTATGAACGGCTAAGCTCATTGACAGCTGCTAACTAGAATAGCGATTACGGGTAGGCTATTTATATAGGTTGCCAGTAAGGCGATGTGAGAGTTTGTAAAGACTATAAGCTTTAGGTAAAAATTGTGACGCTGTGCCGTCAGGCTTGTTGCTTTGATAGTAAATTGACAGGATTTGCCCAATCCTTCAGCATAATAGTAACGAATCGATTGGCA
>NZ_DATIRM010000215.1:0-4217 GCF_035469765.1 Psychrobacter sp. | reverse complement strand
GATGTGTGCGTGACACCTGTGCTGACATTAGAGGAGGCAAAGGCGCATCCTTTATTTGCTCACCAAGATGAGCACAGTGCAACATCAGGCTGGCAGTAAGATGACACACTAAGACTGCTATGAAAAGTAGTTACGTGAACTTAGTTCGCAAATCATTGATTGGCAAGTTTGAAGACAATGATGCATATTTATACAGTATGAAACCGCTTAGACATCTACATAGCGGTTTCATTGTCTATATTTTGGTTACAGTTTATATAGTACTAACCAAATACTTTCATACGTTCTTCAACAGGTTTAAATGTTTTGTCGCCTGCAGGCTGCTCGATTGCACCGAATACCATTTGAGCGTTTAGCGCCCAGTCTTTGTCAATATTCCACGTTTCAGCAATCTTGTCATCGATGACAGGATTATAATGTTGCAGATTTGCACCAACGTCGATGCTGGCCAATGCCGTCCAAATAACATACTGATGCATCGCGCTGGTTTGATTTGCCCAAATTGGGAATTTGTCAGCATATAACGGCGCGTTTTCTTGCATGCTTTTCACGATGCTTTGGTCTTCAAAGAACATGACGGTACCTGCACCCGCTTTAAAGCCGGCGATTTTTTCTTTTGTTGATTTAAAATTCTCTTCATCACCAACGATTTTACGTAACGTCTCTTCAGTGATATTCCACAGTTTCTGATGCTCTTCACCAAACAATACGACGACACGCGTTGATTGTGAGTTAAATGATGACGGCGTATGTAAGATAGCATGTTCAACCAGCTTTACGACTTTATCATTAGATACTGGCAATTGATTGCTCAATGCATAGATAGAACGACGTTTTTCGGCAAGCTTTTGTAAAGTATTTAAGTCTGACATAGTGTTTCTCCAAATGGTTAATATACATTGATTCGAACGAATAAGTGATCGGTACGATTCATGGCTATATCTAGCGTTCACACCTTCAATAGCCCTTTTGTATTATAAATAAAATTAAAGCGCATCGAAGCGTCCATTAGCTCATTGGCACTTCCATGAGTAGTACCTTAGCATCCTCTTCTACATCCATTATAAAGTTCTTAGTATCCCAAATGCCAAGACCATCACGCGTATCTAAATTGTTACCACTGACAAAAACTTTACCGCTAATGACAAAAATATAAACGCCGTTGTTAATGTCTTTTAACTGATACGTTTGAGTCACACCTTTATCAAAATCGCCCATGCTAAACCAAGCATCTTGATGAATCCATACGCCAGCATCGTCAGCATTAGGTGACAGGATTTGGTTAAACTCGTTTGGTTGCATGATGTCACCCATGCATATTTGCTGATAGCGAGGCGTGACGTTCGTCTTATTTGGGATGACCCAAATTTGTAGGAGTTTTACATCTTCTTTATCATCGCCGTTCATCTCACTATGAGTAATACCAGTACCTGCTGACATGACTTGAATCTCGCCCGTTTCGATAATACCATTATTACCGATATTGTCGCCGTGACCGAGCTTACCCGATAAAGGAATACTGATAATTTCCATATCGCGGTGCGCATGCTTACCAAAGCCTTGACCACCGATGATGCAGTCATCATTGATGACCCGTAGGGCACCAAAACTCATACGTTCTGGATTGTGATAATTGGCAAAGCTAAAGGTATGCTTGCTTTGCAGCCAGCCGTGGTTAGCATCGCCACGAGAGGCTGCTGCATGATAGATGGTTTTCATAATTTATCCTTAGATATTAATAAGTTAACTGTCTATAAATTTATTAGTCATGAAATTTTTAAATAATAGGTCTATTATAATTGTTGTATATTGATAGATAAATAACGGTAATTACAATTGACTATTCTTATTTTTAGAACAATAAAGCTATAAAAGTGATGTCGTATATTGATCACAGAATCATTGTGTTAGAGCAGAGTCAGCTACGTCAACGGTTGCTATAAATCCACTAATGAGTAAGCCAAAAAGCCATTACGCGATATGTTGTAAAAACTCTTTATTACGCGCCATCACTGATAAATACAGTACTGGTAGTACAAACAATCCTACCGCCCAAAAACTCAGCTGCATATATAAAAGCGCACCCACTAAAGCGCCCATTAAAAAGCTAAAAACCAATACCGAGCTGTGTGCGAGATTTTTGCCATTATCGGCAGTCCGATTGACCAAGTAGTCGGTCAAGTTAATGCCTAATTGGGTGGTATTACCCGTCATCAATACAGTCGGGCTCATGTGTTTAATTACCGTTTTACTGGCAGTATTACGAATCGCCAACGCAATCAAACCTAGACCACCCGTTATCGCCACGGTTATATCGCCTGCATCGACAAAAGGCTGATAGTAAAGACCGGCTATCATAAAGGCGGTCAAAAAAACGGCTTCCGCTAAGAATAAATGACTCAGCGTGAGCTGTTTATTTTTACTATGATCAATAAACATCTTGGTCACCATCACCGTTAGAATAAATAACGGTAAGGCGGCAAGCTTAATCCATAGACCAGCTTCACCTTTGACCAAACCGCTGCCAGCCATCACCAAGTTACCTGTGACATGAGCAGTAAAGAAACCAAATAAGGTTATAAAACCGATGGTATCAATCGCGCCGCCGACCACTGTCAATAACACAGGCGTTTGATATCGTTGCCAAAAGCTTGGCAAGTTATCATTGGCAGTGCTGTGATCATTAATTATCATAATTATTAGTTGCCCTAGATGTACTCTTAATTCCCGTTTTCTTAGTTATTTGCAGTTATCTGCGCGTACTACGGTTATCTATTGAATAAGCGCCTGCACCATGAGCAAAAATATATGTACCTAAGCAGTGTTCATATTTTAATTGTTGACCACGTATAGATAAACCGTAATAATCACAAATAACAGTTCTTATTTAAAGAACAGTCAGGAAGAGCTTTAAATGGGACAACTAGAAGATATGGCAATGTTTGTACGCATTGTCGAAGCAGGCAGCATCACCAAAGCCGCCGAGCAATTAAATATCGCTAAGTCAGCGGTTAGCCGTCGTCTCAAGGATTTAGAGACACGTTTGGGCAGTCAATTAATTAGCCGAACCACGCGTCAATCGCATTTGACCCAAGCCGGTGAGCAGTATTACCAAAAGGTGAACAATATACTCAGCGAAGTTGACGCGCTGAATGAGGAGACTAGTGGGGCGCCAACCCGTATAGAGGGCACCCTAAAGATGACCGCGCCATTATCATTTGGCTTGATGCATTTAAATGATGTCATCGATGAGTATGCCAACCAGCATCCTAACTTGAACTTTGAGCTGGATTTCTCTGATCGCCATACGGATTTGGTTGAAGAGGGATTTGAGTTAGCGATTCGTATTAGAGAGCTGCAAGATTCTAGTTATCAAGCCAAACGCTTAGCACTGATTCGTTATGCACTCTGTGCTAGCCCCGAATATTTAGAGAGAATGGGCACGCCAAAGACCATAGACGATCTAGCAGAGCATGAGATTTTGCAATACGGTCTGAGCAAATCTAGCACGATAGAGCTGATAGATGAGCAAGGTAAAAAATATCAAGTCGCCGTCAACTCAAGAATAAAAGTCAATAACGGTGACTTTTTACGAGAAATGGCGGTAAAAGGGCATGGTATTGCTTTTCTGCCTACTTTCATTACTTATCAAACCTTAGCCAGTGGTGCGCTTGTGCCCATCATGCAGCAGTATCAATTGCCGACCTTAAACGCTTATGCCGTTTATCCCAAAAACCGCTTTTTATCACAGCGCTGTCGCTATTTAATTGACTTTATCGCTGAGCGTTTTGGTGATAATCCGTATTGGGATCGGTTTTAGTTTGTTTAACTGCTATTTGGGTTGGATGTCGTCGCACCTATGAGAATCACGGTGTGTTTCAGTTAAGAGAGTAGACAATGGTGAAATTAAGGGTGTCATTAGTGAAGATCACTAAACGATAACAATAGACATAATATCCTACGTTCACATAGCGTATTTGTAGCTGTCACCACGATAGCTATGTCAATAAACCTGCAACTTATTGGATAATAATATGAGGACACGCCCTAGCAGTCACGCCAACTTAGAGGTTAGCTTGCCAAAAATTGGCGTAGCTAATAAAAACATCAGGCTTAATCAAGCGGTCTCAGGCTCTGGTGCTCGTTACACCAATAACTCTGATCCTAAAATGAGCTATGATTGGCATACTAAAGCTGATTATGGAATTATGAGAGTA
>NZ_DATIRM010000214.1:0-7129 GCF_035469765.1 Psychrobacter sp. | reverse complement strand
GCTCGCTATGCACGCCGACATTATTGTTGCTGGTAAGTCTGCTAAGTTTGGACAACCAGAAATCAAAATAGGGCTGATGCCAGGAGCAGGGGGCACGCAGCGGCTATTTCGCGTGATTGGCAAACATAAAGCCATGAAGCTGATATTGACTGGTGACATGATCAGCGCAGATGAAGCGGATCAAATGGGGCTGGTCTCTGAAGTAGTCGAAGATGAGGCAACTATTAAGCGTGCCGTCGAGATTGCTGAACAATTAGCCGATTATTCGCCTATTGCCTTAACCCAAATTAAAGAAGTCGCCAATTTAGGGGTAGATATGCCACTACAAGCCGCGTTGGCTTTAGAGCGTAAAGCCTTTCAGATTTTGTTCGATACTGAAGACCAAAAAGAAGGTGCAAAATCCTTCTTAGAAAAACGTCGTGCTGAATACAAAGGGCAATAGCTTGTCGAATTATAGAGAAGCATAGCTAATCAACTTCGAAAACGAGGCTAGTTAACAAGATCATATAAAGGATTATTATGACAGTGAACACATTGGCCATTATTGGCACCGGTATTATGGGTATGGGTATTGCCCAAATTGCTGCCCAATCTGGGATTCAAGTGCTCTTATTTGATGCTAAGGCAGGAGCTGCTGAGCAAGGACGTCAATCTCTTCAAACCATGCTCGAAAAACTAACAGCTAAAGGCAAATTTACGGATGAGCAACTACAGTCGACTTTGAACAATTTGACCGTGATTGAAGATCTGACCCAAATTGTAAAAGCTGAGATAGTAATTGAAGCAATCATAGAAAATTTAGAAATAAAACAACAGCTTTTCAAACAGTTAGAAAGCATTGTCTCTGCTGAGACGATTTTGGCAACTAATACCTCATCGCTAGCGGTGACCGCGATTGCCTCTGATTGTGATCATCCAGAGCGCGTGGCAGGATTTCACTTTTTCAATCCAGTGCCGCTCATGAAAATCGTTGAAGTTATTCCGGGCATCTCTACTAGAGCTTCAGTGGTAGAGACGCTTAAAGATTTAGCCAAGTGCATGGGGCATTTAGGTGTAGTAGCGAAAGATACACCAGGTTTTATTGTCAATCATGGTGGCAGAGCTTACGGTACAGAAGCATTAAAAATATTAGGCGAGGGGGTCGCCAGTTTCGAGGATATCGATCGTATCTTACGTGAGGGTGCAGGCTTTCGGATGGGACCATTTGAGCTGCTTGATCTCACCGGTATCGATGTGTCGCATCCAGTGATGGAGTCGATTTATAATCAATATTATTCTGAGCCTCGCTATCGCCCCCATCCGTTAACACGTCAAATGCTAATAGGAAAAAAGCTTGGTCGCAAAGTTGGCGAAGGTTTTTACCAGTATAAAGACGGTCAAAAATTGACATCAAATACGTCTAAATCATCATCGTTTGAAGCATCATTTTCTAAAACAGGGTCTGATACCTCAAACATATCAGTCTGGATTGGGGCGGATTTAGTAGAAGACAAACAACAGCTGATTGATTACCTAAATGCTAACGACATCACTATTGATAGAAATGACGAACCACAATCTGACAGTCTGATATTGCTGGCAATCTATGGCGAGGATACGACCAATGCTGCTATTCGTTATCAAGTGAATCCTAAACAAGCGGTCGCCATCGATATGCTGACTGACTTATCTAAGCATCGTACCTTGATGCCAAGTATCGTCACTCAAGATAACTTTGTGATTCAAGCTTATGCTTTATTTGGTAAAGGATTAGATAACCGCTCAGTTGAGGATAAATCAACCACACAGGCAGCTGTTGATGCCACGCTTATTACTGAAAGTACTGGCTTTGTGGCGCAGCGAGTCATTGCGATGGTAATTAATCTAGGTTGTGATATTGCCATGCAAGGTATTGCCTCTCCTGAAGATATCGATAATGCCGTCAAGCTTGGATTAGGCTATCCGTATGGTCCTATCTCATGGGGCAACGAGCTTGGTGCTCAGAGAATTTTACTTATCCTAGAACGCATTTATGGGTTAACCGGTGATCAACGTTACCGTCCAAGCCCATGGCTACAACGCCGCGCCAAGCTAGGTATCTCACTATGTACTCAGCAGAGCAATTATTAAGGCTAATGACCTAGCTATTTAACGATGTTACTAAACCCTATATTTTAATAAGCCAAACTCTCAAAACAAAACAAGGAAAAGTTATGTTAGATGCCTATATTTATGATGGATTAAGAAGCCCTTTTGGTCGGCATGGTGGAGCATTAGCAACCGTTCGTCCTGATGATTTGATCGCCACGGTGATAAAGACTTTGGTTGAAAAACACCAATTACCTAACGATATTTTCGATGAGGTACTGATCGGCAATACCAATCAAGCTGGTGAGGACTCACGAAATATCGCCCGTAATGCCGTGTTATTAGCAGGGTTAAATGTCAAAATGCCCGGTCAAACCGTCAATCGCCTATGCGCTTCAGGATTATCGACCATTATCGATGCCGCTCGTAGCATTACTTGTAATGAGGGGGATATCATTTTAGCGGGCGGCGTTGAGTCAATGACCCGCGCACCCTTTGTCTTTGCTAAGACCGAGCAGCCTTTTAGTCGTGAGTTTAAAGTATTTGATACCACCATTGGCAGTCGCTTCCCCAATCCTATCATCGAGAAACAGTTTGGTAGCGATACTATGCCGCAAACGGGTGATAATGTCGCTCGCAAATACGGCATTACTCGCGAAGAAGCGGACAAATTTGCAGCGGCCTCGCAAGCTAAGTACCAAGCGGCAAAACAAGCTGGGTTCTTTGACGATGAGATAACGCCAATTATGGTATCGCAAGGTAGAAAGTTACCAGAAAAAGCCATATCAGAAGATGAGCATCCTCGTGCCAGCTCTACTGTTGAGGCCTTGCAAAAGCTTAATCCTTTAAATAACGAAGGTGTCGTCACAGCAGGTAACGCATCAGGTATCAATGACGGCGCAGCTGCTCTTATTATTGGATCAAAACAAGCAGAGGAAAAGCTAGGCTTTAAGCCTATTGCCAAGATTCTTTCGTCTGGTGCTATGGGTGTTGAGCCTAATATTATGGGCGTAGGCCCTGTTGAGGCTATTAAACTGGCATTGAAGCGTGCTGACTTGACCCTTGATGATATGTCAATTATTGAAATTAATGAAGCGTTTGCCTCGCAAGTACTCGGCTGTCTAAAAGGTTTGGATATTGATTTTGATGACAAACGCGTTAACCCTAACGGCGGAGCGATTGCCATTGGACATCCGCTTGGTGCATCAGGCGCTAGAATAGCATTGAGTACCGCTCGCGAGCTTCAGCGTACGGGCGAAAAATATGCAGTGGTCAGTTTATGCATTGGCATTGGGCAAGGGCTTGCCATGGTGATAGAACGAGTTTAATTCTTTTAAGCTACCTTTACTATTACTGTTCTCGCCATATTATTTCAATATCAAGGATGACCATAATGACTACGATACTTAACCAACATGAGGACTACCAGCAAGCTCAAGAAGCGTATGGTTTTCCTTTGATTATCAAACAGCTACTAAACCGTGCAAAAATCGCCTCTAAAGATCAAACTATTAGTTATGCAGATAAGTTTACTTATACGTATGCTGAATTTTTTAAGCGCGTTAATCGTTTGGCAAACGTACTTAAAAATATGGGTTTGCAAGCAGGTGATGTAGTTGCTGTTATGGATTGGGACAGTCATCGTTACCTTGAAGCGTACTTTGCCGTGCCTATGTCTGGAATGATTTTGCAAACGGTCAATGTACGCTTAGCTGAAGATAAAGTGTTGTATACCATCAACCATTCCAAACCAAAAGCCTTGTTACTAAATGCTGAATTTGAGCCGATGGCCAAAAATTACCGTCATGAAGCCCCTTCTATTGAGAAAATTGTTTGGCTGGATGACGCTGAATATGGTGAAGACACTATAAAAACTCAGCAAGATAGCATGCCAGATTATGTCGAAGGTGAGTATGAATCCATGCTAGCTAAGGTCAGTGATGAATTTGATTTTCCAGATTTCGATGAAAATACTATCGCTACCACATTTTATACGAGCGGCACGACGGGAGATCCAAAAGGAGTCTTTTTTACCCATCGACAGATCGTATTACAGACGCTATCGAGTACGCTAGCCTCTGCACTCAGTGCCGAAGGTCAAGGTGCTCGCTACAATGATGTTTATATGCCGATGACGCCATTATTTCATGTGCACGCATGGTGTTGGCCGTATGGGGCAACCATGATAGGGCTAAAACAAGTATATCCAGGGCGATATGTATCCGAAGTATTGGTTGACTTGATTGAACACCATAAGGTAACACTCTCACATGGTGTCCCAACCATTTTACAAATGTTACTTAAAGAAATGGCAACGCGAGGACGCAAGTTTAATGGTCTTAAGTTGTTAGTAGGGGGCTCCAAATTAAACGAGGGTCTAGCTGAAGCCGCTATTGAAAATGGCATAGAGTTTATTTCGGGGTTTGGGATGTCAGAGTCCTGTCCTGTACTTGCCAGAATGGCATTCGGCGATCAGACAAATGCTATGACAATAACAGAACAGATAAATTATCGTTGTCTTTCTGGCTCACCGATTATGCTCGTTTCGATGGAAATCTGGGATGAGAATGGCAAAGCCTTACCAATGGATGGTGAGTCGACCGGCGAACTCGTTGTTCGAGCGCCTTGGCTGACCCAAAGTTATTTTAAGAATCCAGATGCTGGCGATGAGTTGTGGCGCGGTGGCTGGATGCATACCCAAGATATTGCCTGTATTACCGCTGATGGTACTCTAAAAATTACGGATAGGCTAAAAGACGTCATCAAGTCAGGTGGCGAATGGGTATCCTCGCTTGAAGTCGAAACTGTTTTATCTTTTCATCCTAGCATTGCTGATATTGCAGTGATTGGCATACCAGATGAAAAATGGGGTGAGAAACCATTAGCCTTAGCCGTTTTAAAACCTCAGTATACCAATACGAAAGCGGAAGATATTTTAGCTTTAGGTCATCAAGCGGTAGAAAAAGGCCGTCTGCCAAAGTACGGCATTCCAAGTGAGGTGAGATTTTTAGTAGAAATGCCGAAGACCAGTGTGGGTAAGCTTGATAAGAAAAAAATGCGGTTAATGCACGCAGAAAAATTGATTTAGCCCAAACAGCTCTATTAGTGACTGCAAAAAAGCAGTTAATGGAACTTACTGATAATTTGAATAGGTATGTTCATTGGCGTGACTAGACGAGATAACTATGAAAGCTTTAGCAAAATTACCAGAAATACAAGAGACGCTTAATAAAGACAATAACCATCCCATGCATGGTTTTGCGGTTATTTACTCTCAACAAGTAGAGTGGGGCGATATGGATTCTTTTGGCCATGTCAATAATGTGGTCTATTACACTTATGCCCAAAATGCTCGTATCCACTATAACAGTCAATTAAATCTCTTTAATGAAAAGACTTTTTCTGTCATGGCAGCATCATCCTGTCAATATTTCAAACCAGTGGTCTACCCTGATACCTTATGGATTGGGGTCCGAGTCAAGAAAATTGGCAATGCCAGCTTGATTCATGAATATACCTATTATAGTACCGCTATGAATACTATTGTCGCTAGCGGTGAGTCAGTGTTGGTATATCTTGATAAAGCCAGTGGACAAAAGAAAAATATCGATGAGACAAAAAAAGCCGCGATCACTGATTTTGAAATGGTTCAATAAAGTAGGAGACATGTGTTTTTGTACAAGGAGATAGTACTGGTATTTATGAAGTGAAAAAATACAGTAGCGATAGGCATTTAAAGGGATTTTCAAATAATACAAGGAATGTATAGGTCATGCTTTATATCAAAAAGTTGTCTTTTGGTTTGGCGGTTCTTGGCGTATGTGCACAGGCACAAGCCATAGATCTTGTCACAAATGCAGATACTACTCTAAGTATCGGTGGTTATGTTAAAGCCGAAGGTATATTTTATTCTCCAGACGAAGGCGAGTCAGAGTTCAAAGGCAATGCACGGCAATCTCGGATTAATCTTAAAACCACTAAGAAGGTAGATGACAAAAAATTAACAGGTTTTATTGAAGGGGATTTTTATGGCAATGCCGCAAATGGCGGATCAGACTTGCGACTTCGCCATGCTTATGTTCAGGTCAATGATTTGACCGTAGGTAAGACATGGAATGGGCAGTTTTTGGCGGTCTATCCGCTTTTGACTGAACAGCTTGATTTTCGAGGTACGGGATTAGGGACCATCTCTGGTGGTGGGGCTGATATTCGTCCAGATTTAACGGTGCATTATACTCATAAAGGGCTGCGTTTTACCGCTCAACAACCTGTTTATGAGGAAGCTAACCTGCCTGATATGGTGGTCAGCTATAAAAATAACATATCTGATCTTAGCTATAACTTAGCAGTCACTGCGCGTGAGGCTAAAAATGGAAACGATTCAGATGTAGGCATTGGTGCTTCTTTGGCGGGTAAACTCAAACTGGGTAATGACTCATTACATGCGAGCGTATTCAATGGTAAAGGGATGGGAGCCTATTCTACAGTATGTGTCGGAAAAGCACTTGGGGCGACTGGTGCTTTAGATTGTGATGCTGAAAATGGTGAACTTGTGTCGCAAACGGGCTTTACGGTAGGGTATAGGCATAAATTTACAGAGAAGCTTCTAAGTAATATGCGTTATGGCGAGATTAATGTAGATGATGCGGCTGATACTTCTGTAAATGTAAAAAGTATAAACCTTGTCTATAATTATTTACCAGATCTCGATTTTGGTATTGAGTGGAGAGATCGAAGCGATAAGACCTTATCACAAGTAAAAAAAGGTCAACAAGTCGAAATAATGGCCAAATATAGCTTCTAAGCTGCCAGTTTGAGTTTAAAACCAAATGATTTATGCTTAATATCCAACTTTGAGAGCATCATCTGGCAATATTATAAAATAATTAAAAGATCGTTGGCACCATACTAGCTATAGTGCCAATGACCTTTTTTAGTCTTAAACTCTTATTCTTGGGATGATTAGCCTACCATCAATTATTGTAGGCTATAGAATAAAGTCAATATGCTTGCTGATCTAAAGTGATAACTGCCTTTTTTAACCAAGTGCCAGCCTTACCTA
>NZ_DATIRM010000213.1:0-4100 GCF_035469765.1 Psychrobacter sp. | reverse complement strand
TCAGTATGCCGAACAACATTTCAGTATGCGAGACCTGATTATAAGAACAGAGCTTTATACTTTGCAACCCTTCTTCTTACTTTAATTGTTATTATCATTCTCTTTTCTTTTTATTTATTGATTATTCATAACACACAACGTTTGGTGACAGCTCATGTTGCCAAAGAGCTCAACACACGATATTTTTCAAAACCTATTGGCCAAGTATGTCATTTCTAAAGACAATGATAACCGCTTTTATTTAGGTTCATACTTGATGTACTGGGCTGGTAAATATGAGCAACAGCAAGGTGTCATTCAGCTGTCTGATTAAAAATTCCTAGATTATTTTCTACGGTATTATCAACATAGCTCATAGGTGTCTCAGTTGAGACTTCAAACAGTTTAAATGAGGGTTGTTGTACTCAGGCTGTGTCAGATATTAAGGTTCATGAACCATTTATTTTTCTCTTCACTATAGAGCATTATTTTTACTAGGCAATTATCTCTTTTAACTCGTGAACCTAATTTTAGGTACGCATATGTTAAATAGAATCTGTATCGAATACAGACCTGATGATTTTGACTGATCACAGCTCGACTATAATATGTGTTACTTATACCAGTCTAAATAATTTTAATAGCATAACCGATAAGCTCTTCAGTATAAAAATCTTTGACTCCGGCTAGGTATAACTAACTTTCCGCTGTCCATACTTAGGTAATGTCACTGACCCAAGCTTTGTTAGGTTGATTGGTATCAGATTTCTGATCGAGGAAGTTTTGAGTTGTGGTGACTTTAAAACGTTTATGGTGACGGCATTTGATGCCGTGTTCTTTAAGGATTCTAACCATACCATAGCGCTGTTTGTTTTGCATGTACCACTCTAACCAACAGCTCACACTGGTTGTGATGGATATGCTGCTCACTGATATTACGATTCATCCAGTCGTAATAGCTTGATGGCTTACTTCACGAACCGTGCTTGCCATCAGCATAGCCAAGGCTCTCAATCAGCTGCCGCAACGATATTTACATGAATACGATCGTTACGCGTGAGGAATCGACCATTGATGGTCAGCCACATAGGCTCACCGCCCAGCGGTGCATCTTTTGGCAGATTTCGCTGGGCATGCAGGTGTAGATGCGGCTGTGAGCTGTTCCCTGAGTTGCCCATTTCCCCTAAAGCATCGCCCACTTCTATTCGATCTCCCGCAGAAACGGTGATACTTCCACTACGAAGATGAGCAAGAATCACAAAATAGTCGCCACAATCGATGGCAACATAGTTACCGGGAAGATTAACACGGTCCATTTTTGGCACTGTCATGTCCGGATGCACGTCGATCACCTTGGCGACCTCACCTCGGCATGGTGCCAGTACTGGCGTACCAAACGTCACATACTTCGCTGGATCCGTCGGCTGCCATCCTTCTTTATGCAGCCCCAGCGGCGTTAGGCGGAAAATATCCAGAGCTCTACTCTGCCCCCGCCAAGGCCGAAAGCGCTCAACAGACTCATCGAGTGTTTTGAGATGGACATTGACCATCTGGGTGGAACCGCCATGTGCGACGAGGTACTGTCCTGATGGAAATGGGGAAGCAATGTCAGCAACCTTACCTTCAGGCAATAGTTGTCCCTTTATCGCTTGATAAGTCATATAAGAGCCCACTAGACCAAGCCCAGACACCAACAAGATAGCGATGGAATTTGCACCTGACGCCTGCCACAGCCTTTGACCTGGAACCGGGGCCCTCACCCAGCGCCTGATAGCGATAATCACCAGAACCAGCCCGTATAAGTAAGGCATCCAGAACGGTGGCATTGTCCACAAAGCCGTGAGCCAGAGACCCGCCAAAACAGCACCGACCGAAACCAGTTGGAGTCCCCAGGAAAGCCTGCCTGCCGCCGGGAAAAGTACCAGCCAAGCCAGCAGTAACAGGGGTAGAAGTATTTGGGTAAGCATTATAGCCCAGGACATTCAATTACCTCCTTTGTACCTGCCTCAGAAATTCAACCTTTATCATTGCCAAAAATCCCTCAAAATAAAATATAGGGCTATAAAACAAAATCCATTTGCTTAAAGTAGTGACAATAAATTAGCTCATTGAAAATTTAAAGCTAAACTGTTTGATAGTATTGTTCTATGCATCATTACAGTACCGACTACCTCTGTCAGAATGCAAAATCAGCCTTTAGAAAAAATAACGCGCTATCTGACTGATATTAAGGGATATTCAGCTAAATATCTAAACTATCGGCCTCATTTTTGAAAATTTCCACAACAACAGAGAGAATGTCATCCCAAACTTCATCGTTTGTCAAAAACGGATAATCCTTGAGTAGCTTATTACTCTTAGCTCCTCTATTTTGTAAGATACTGCGAATAATTCTATCTGCATAGCTATTTGGCATCTCTAAAATCTCTTTTATCGCCTTGCGCGCATTGTCATGTTGTCTAAGATACTGTGACTCTTTATGCATATCATTTTCAATAACATGCGCAATTAATCCAGATAAATATTGAACGTGAGGCGACAAGTCCATAAATCGCCATGCAGGCTGAATGAGATGATTACTTTCAAAGTTTAAATTTGAGCGAATACCATCTGGATAGGTAAGCGCCTGTTTGTCAAAGTCATAATGATCGTGGATTTTTTTCATTAGCGGTACAGAAACACTATCCAGAATTTTATCATAGGCATGGCGATCTGAGGGATGCTCAGCAATGGCTTGAGAGATGGGTAAAATAATAGGCTTATGGATCACCTTGTCTCGTCTTAATACATCATTAATCAAAAAGCGATGTACCCTGCCATTACCATCTGCTAGAGGGTGAATATATACAAAAGCAAAGGATGCAACGGCACTACGTATCAGGGCAGATTGCCCTCGAGTTTTTTCCATGAAGGCCTGAAGTCCTTGCAATTTACAAGCAATATCATCCGAAGGAGGTGCGATATAGTGAACAATCTCTTTAAAGCCATTCACTTGAGTATGAGACACAAAAACAGGGGATTGGCGGAGACCGTATTGCTGAATGACCGTTTTGCTACCAAGTATCTCTTGTTGTAATTCTGCTAGCTGCGCAGGATCAAGCGGAATATTGCCTTCGCCTGTACGCCTTGCCATAACATCAGCGAAACGTTCAATACGCTTTAACTCTCTCCCCTCACCTTCTATTACAAAACTGGCTTTGCTCTCTCGTAGTGTCATCCATACTGATGCCCGCATGAGTAAATCTTGACCAAATTCATCGTTAAGCTTCTCGACCATAGTAGCAATATCAAGCTCTGCTGCTTGCATAAAAGCCTCAGTTTTAACCAGCATTGGACAAAAATCGCGTGTCCCTGCTAGGTTGTCATTGATACGCCATCGAGCATTTTTGATGACATGCTCAGCGCTTGATGTGACCAGCTTTTTGGCATCAATGGCATCTACATAGTTACCGCCCAAATTGCTCGGCACTTCTAAGCAATTATCCATGAGCCATTCATATAAGAATGCCGTTCTACGTGCATAACGCCCAGTCGGTTCATTATTTACCCATGCCTGTACATCATCGGACCCTATTTGCTCAAATAACTGGACTAACAGCTCTAAACTTAACACCTCATGGCGCAAGTGAAACTGTAAGTGAGCGATTATATTACCCAGTGGACGCGCCGATTCCTGATAAACATTATGCGTAAAGTTACCGTCTTTATAAGTTTGCCGACGCCCACCAATACTACTACTAATATATAAAGGGAAAGCCAGTTCTATGCTGGCATAACTGATTAGCCATGCTGCGCCAATAGAGTCTGATGTATCGATACTTATCATTAATTACTCAAACGATTATTAATGAGCCATTGTGCGTAAAAATGATTACCATTGCAATATAATAGTTATTATCATCATAGTATGCATTATATTGATTTTAATAAGACGCTATGATTAGGCTTAGGTGAGCAATATTAATCATATTGAGTAGGCATGATGCATTTAATTTGAATGACCTATTGAGTTTGCTTCCCCACTAGGGGTTTGAACCCATATTATAAGTTTTTGATATTTATAAATTTATATATTGATAGGTGCTGTAATTGCACATCGAAGTACACTTGGCGTGAATATT
>NZ_DATIRM010000212.1:0-3145 GCF_035469765.1 Psychrobacter sp. | reverse complement strand
CGCTTGTCATCCTGCTGCTTTGGCACCGAAAACATCCCAGAGATGACAAGCACCAAGGCATAAATCTGAGGTCTCAACGGACAGCTCGCGAGCGACCATTTGGTATGTTGCCGCTGCCGGTTTACATTGGCTGACGTTTGCAACACTGAAATTCTGTTCAAAGAATTCACTTAGTCTTGCTTTTTCAAGCGGTGTCGGAGAGGAGGTGCTGGGCGCTGAGTTGGTCAAGGTCACCAATCTAAATCCTGCATCACGTAGTTTGGTCAAAGCAGGGATAGCGTCATGGTGAGCTGGCATCTCACTCATACGCTGCTTAAACTCCTGAACATCGTATTCTGTTAGCGTAACGGCATGAATATCTGCTGTCATTTGCAAGGCACCAACGGCAAGCTCGCCGAAAGACGTGTAGAGACCAGATAAAGTCATGGTTTGCGAATAAAGTACCAATTGTGCGAACCACTCTCTTAGTCTGTTTTTATCCCCAAATAAGCGCGTGAATAAGGGCGTGAGCGTATCGATATCGAGTAAGGTTTCGTTGACATCGAATACGATAATCGGAGCTGAGTAGATAGAGGACATGAAAGTTTCTATTTCAATAAAAGTAAGCCTTACTAGTAAGGTTTGATAATATAATAATGATATTCTATCAACTTACTTTAGCTGGACTTGAGTAATCATTCAAGATAAAATTGAGTAGTCACTCAAATTGTATAGCCATGTTTATTTTTTTCTAAAATCATGGAATAGAACTGGAATATTATGTCACGTACTACATTATATAATCGTCATGAAGCATTGGAGCGCGCCATACAGCTGTTTTGGCAAAAAGGCTTTCATGCGACCTCGTTAAAAGATATTGAGCAAGCGCTAGATATGCGACCAGGCAGTATTTATGCCGCTTTCGGCAACAAAGATGGATTATTTCAAGAAGCGCTTGATTACTATGCGCAGGCAGGATTAAAAGAGCTTGAGCGTATATTAGGCAGCTATGAGTCCCCTTTATTAGGGTTGGCGGCTTACATGCGCCAGCTTGGCGGTATCCGCGAAAAAAATCTGCCCAGTCGAGCATGTATGTTGGTCAAAAGCTTACTTGAGCTTGGTGCTCGTGAACAGTCAGCACTTGAAAAGGTCGAGAAATTATTGGCTGGCATGGAGGCGCGTTTTGCCGCATGTTTTGTGGAAGCACAGCAGCTAGGAGAGCTGGATGATACGCTCGATCCACTGAGGTTAGCTCGTCGATTACAAGCCGAGGTTATGGGGCTGCGTGCTTTTGCTCAGCGCGATGTTGATAGTGCAGCGGTTCATGCGCTTGCAGAGGATATGGCCTCTTCTATAGAAAGCTTGCGTAATAATGAGTCTGTTGGTGAAAACGATGCCTAGTGGCCAAGCTTAGTTTAACTGATGAGTCTGAATAAGCGTACGTTCGCTAGTATGATGGTCATGTAAGCTGAAAATCAAACATGAGTATGGATGTTAACGGTCATTTGTATAATAGTAGGTATAAAAAAAGGCTACTTGAAAGATTAAGTAGCCTTTTTAGTTTTAAATTTTGCAGAGCCTTTTTATTATGAATTAGAGATACATCTATTGTGGCATCTCTGCTAATTGCTGCAAAATTCTTTTGAAATTCTCGACCCCTTGAGCACCGCTAACCAAGTGTTTTTGGTTAAAGATAACAGAAGGTACGCTTTGAATACCTTGCTGTCTCCACTGTTGCTGAGCTTTGCGGACGTCTTCAGCAAAGCGTTGATCTGCTAGTACTGTTAACGCCTCACTACGATCTAAACCAATCTCTGCTACGATATCGGCTAAGACTTCTTTGTTAGAAACATCTCTAGCGTGAGTAAAGTGAGCAGCGAACAAGGCTTGCTTTAAGTCATGCGTACGACCTTGCTGATCGGCCCATTGCAGTAGCTGATGCATAGCAAAGGTATTATAAGTGCGACTCTCTTCAGTAAAGTTAAATGCAAAGCCAACCTCACGACCAGCCTCAGTCATTCTAGCGCGGCTAGCATCAGATTCTTCTCGACTTGAGCCGTATTTCTTAGCGATATGCTCTCGTAGATTTAATCCCTCGCTTGGTGTATCAGGATTAAGCTCAAACGGATGCCAATGAATCTCGTACTCAGTATTGGTTTGTTTGAGTGCTTCGGCCAACTGTCCATAGCCTATAGCACACCACGGGCAAACCACATCCGATACAATATCGATGCGCAATGGGGTTTTTATACTTGTCATAGTATCTCCCTCTATTTGATACAGAATGCTTTGCTCAACTAGTCTGTACTGTTAGTCAGCCTTATGCCATTCAAATTTTTGAAAAGGCTTATCTATTGGCGTGTTGGCTAAATGGTTGGTGTAGTTGCTCATCACTTTTTGTGCTGCAGCAAGTACGACTTCTAGTATTTGACGTTTAGTAAAGCCTGCATCTAGGAATGCTTGTACAGCGTCATCATTGACATTACCACGATCACGAACCACAGATAGAGTAAAGTCACGTAAAGCTTCTAGTTTTGCAGTTGGTAGCGGCGTCTCATTACGTAATGCGTCAGTAATAACATCATCGACTTTCATGCTTTTGGCAATACCCGTATGAGCTGGCACACAGTAATGACATTCATGCTCGACGTTGATGGTTTGCCATACTACCGTGGTCTCTTCATCATCAAAGCTACTGTCCAAGAACAGTTGATGCAAATGCTGATAGCCTTCAAGTAGTCCAGGCGCTTCAGCCATTACGGCATGTAAGTTTGGAACCATACCAAATGCATTGATTGAGATATCAAGTAGTGCTGCGCTTTCTGCTGGCGCGCTTTGTTTGTCATGTAGTATAAAGTCAGTCATATATAATTCCTATTTAGTAACAGTATTAAAGATTTCTTCGATCATTTAGGTTGAAAAATAACGATAATATGTGATTAGAGTTAGAGCTCATTATTGTAAAGGTATTACCTTCTAATTGATAACTGAAACCACTATAAATGATTTTGAGCAATCACTCAAATATAAATTGAATGATTGCTCAAATATTTGTAACACTGGTTAACAATTAAGGGTTTTGATAGCAATTAATGGTCTGTTTTTACCGGATTAGTTGATGGTTAGATGCTGTATTCACTTTTGACGGGGTCGATCTATAGAGGTT
>NZ_DATIRM010000211.1:0-6547 GCF_035469765.1 Psychrobacter sp. | reverse complement strand
ACCTTCAGCAACTGGGTCGTTGGCATCTGCATTTTCAATAGCACGCTCTAAATTATCGACGATCTCTAATAGCTCTTTGGCAAATTTCTGTAGAGCAAATTTTTTGCTCTTATCCGCTTCTTGTTCCATTCGTTTTTGTGCATTATAAGCTTCGGCATTGGCGCGGGCAGTACCTTCTTTGGCTTGTTTCACTTCACCTTCTAACTCAGCAATACGCGCTTTAAAAACATCGAGATTAATGTCGTTTTCAATAGTGACTTCTTCTTCACCTGAGTTGTTCTGTGGATCAAACTCTTTCAAGGTTTCTTCTAAGATACTTTCATTGTGATCAATATTGTCGTGTACTACAGTTTGGTCAAGATTTTCGTGGTTCGGGTTTTGCTCGCTCATGATAGCTCCTTGGAATTTGAATAATAATGCTTGAGATAAGACATAACAAATCAGCCAATCGCTGACTATCTAATACTTTTGTCGGATACTTAACGGTTCTTACTCATTTTTTTATTAATACGCTCTAATAGCTGCTTGATAAAGGTGATGGGTACAAATTTCAAGCCTAAAGCAGAGGAATTTTTCGCATTTACGACAAATATAGTTGGAACACTCTTCAAAACATATGTACATCATTTTCCCTTTGTGTCAATACGTATAAATATTCGCTAACAAAACGTACCAAAAACCGTCAATTAGTCTAAATACTTTACTATTACTACCCAAGCCATTACCAAACATCACCCCGTTTTACTCATCACTACCTTACTATTGCTACAAATATTATCACTTACTTTAAAGTGCACGCTGATATAACAGCGCACACAGTACCAGTTATGAGAGATGTCATGCCTAATTCAACAGTATCATCAACCAATACCCTACTTAACAAAACATTGATGGCGCTACATTTGGCGTCGAACGATGAGACAAGTAGCGAAACAAAAGAAAATAGTGTTCAAGAAAAGCGCTTGAGCGTCAAAGAGAAAGTGCTCAGCTACAACCCAATAACAAACTACCAACTACACACCTTGCATTATGCGATAAAAAGCTTTGGTTATTTGCCAGCTCCTGTTCTTGAGAGTTTGATAGGTTATTTAAATGGACCGACGTCAAAACAATACATGCACGTTGATGCTCATCTGCGTTTAATTCTTGCTGTTAATAGTAAGCTAAAAATCCCTTTGCAACTGATAGAGATGACCGAGCTACGTAAACGCTTTGCAGCAGACGCTGTCGCCATGCAATCACCAAAAGTATGGCAGCAAGTCGGTGATAAGTCATTTGGCAATATGAAGCCTTTTGCTAAAAAAGCCGAGAGCGCTATTAACTGGGAAGATAAGACCATTGCAAATGCCGACGATGGTGATATGACCATTCGCTGCTATCAAAAACAGATGTCTAACACAGGCTTTGGCTTTAAAAAAGTGCAAAACAACAACCCTGATGAGACCGTGCTATTGTTTTTCCATGGCGGCGGGTTTTGTATTGGTGACCTTAATACCCATCATGAATTTTGTCACGCACTCTGTGAGCAGACGGGCTGGCCGGTCGTCAGTGTCGATTATCGCTTGGCACCCGAACACCCTGCCCCTACTGCGGTAAGAGACTGTATTACTGCCTATGCGTGGCTGGTTGAGCATTGTGAGACGTTTGGCGCCTTGCCATCACGTATCTTATTGGCAGGTGATAGCGCAGGCGGTGGATTATCCACGTTAATTGCTCAACAAATCATTACCCCAGATAAAAATGCTTGGCTTGATTTGGGTGACAGCGGTCAAAAGACCTTTGATATATTGCAGCACTTGCCACATCCTATGGCGCAAATGCCGCTATATCCAGTAACTGACATCGAAACGGATTATCCAAGCTGGGAGTTGTATGGTGAAGGTCTGTTGCTTGACCATGCTGACGTTGCCGTTTTTGATGCAGCTTGTTTGGAAAACAGTCTATTACCGCGCCAGCATATCCTGACATCGCCGATGCTTGGAGACAATCGACACGTTTGCCCGAGTTATGTCGTCGCGGCAGAATTGGATGTCTTACGTGATGAAGCATTTGCTTATGCCAGTCAGCTAAAGAATTATGGTATAGCCGTGCAGACTCATACGGTGCTTGGCGCGCCGCATGGATTTATTCATTTTATGAGTGTTCATCAAAGATTGGGACAAGAGACTCAGCATATCATCACAGGTTTTGCCAGCTTTGTGCGTGAAATCATAAAAACACGAGCGCTACTGAGCGCTTGATAGAATCCCCTTAATATAAGTTTAAATACAGGACTATTTACCTCTGAGGTCAATGATCCACACCTCAGAGCGCGTTCCCAATCTAAAAGGCACTGCTCCGATACCATAACCTGAAGTGACCATAAATTGGGTGCCATCTACCTCTTTAAGACCATAGACCAGCGGCCTAAACCATTTTAATAACACAGTTAAAGGGAATATTTGACCGCCATGAGTATGCCCTGATAAGTGCAAATCAACAGGTAAACCTTTTATCTCTTCTAACGCATCGGGACTGTGTTCCAAAAACAGCACCGGTTTATCAGTTTTAATATTAGCAACCAAATCTGCCGCAGCAGGTCGCCTAGGATCTGTCGCATCTGAACGCCCAACCAATAGTACCGCGTCATCTAACCAAACACTTTTATTATCAATCACCTTTATGCCAGCACGCTCAACAGCATTGGCAATCGCAACTTCATTACCAGAGTAGTCATGATTACCCAAGGTTGCATAAACGCCAAGCGGCGCTTTCAATGTTGATAGATGCTCATGCATATTGGTTTTATCATAGACATCCGTAGAGTCATTCATTACGTCACCGGCGATGACTACCACATCAGGGCGTTGCCCATCTATCAGCGCAACCATTTTATCTATCTGCTGATTACCGAACCATCTGTCCAAATGGGTATCAGACACCAAGGCTATTTTCATCGGTTGGGGCAATACTTTGTCTACTTTTACCGTCAAGTGATGGACAACTGGCGAATAAGCATTAAAGACTGCCAAGCTGATAATGCCTATATAAGTAAGCACTGCAAACGCGCGAATGGCGATAGGATGTGGTTTTTGTTTAGAGACTTGCGTATAAATAATGGCCATCACAGCGGTGACTAGACCAGCATAAAACATAAAACCTTGCAAAATACTAACGACCAGATAGACATAAAAGCGCGCGCGCCAAAACTCACTCAGCCCGTAGATAAGAAAAATATTATTAATCAAAAAAATACTAAAGACTAAGCTTATACGACTAAAGCGCTGCTTTGGTTTGAGTAACCACCAAAAAATCATACTGCTCATAACTGCTAATAGTTGCGTGCCAATGATAACAAGCCACATAATAAAATCTAATCAGCCAAAGACATCCGTATAGTACGCCAACATTCTTACCTATTAAAGACAGAGATTTTTTTTATTGCAACCTGACTGCATCTAGCGACTGTTTTTCATAGAATAAGACAGCGGATTGTTTCATGTGAAACAATCCGCTGTCTTATTTTATGAAACAGTTATAGCATCCATTATCGATTTATAATGCCGGATTTGATGATTATGCTTTTATTACTTGTTGCTCCAAGGCTTCTTTAAGCGTTTGATGTTTAAACTCAAATCCAGCATCCAGCAAGGCTTGCGGCAATACTTTCTGCCCGTCGATAAGTAAGGTCGACATCTCACCAAACATCAGCTTAAGTAAAAACTCTGGCAAAGTAAAAAAGGTTGGACGATGTAACCAAGCACCCAACGTTTTGGTAAAAGCATGATTGGTCACGGGGTTTGGCGCGGTCAAATTATAAATTTTCACATCTTTATTGCTTGCTGTATGGCGAGCAGTCTGTGCATCCTCATTAACCTGATAAGCACTATTATTAAGCTGCTGCTCTATGATAAATATCACGGCCGCCACCCAATCATCACGGCTGATCCAGCTCATGATTTGTTGACCATTACCCAGCTGCCCACCAACGCCCATTTTAAAAGGGGTCAAAAGCTTGCTAAGCATACCGCCTGTAGGATGAATGACGACACCCGTACGCACAAGCGCCACTGGTACGCCTGAGTCAGTCGCTTGTCGCGCCAATTGCTCCCAGTCATCACATAACTGATGGGCAAAATCTGCCTGAAAACCGCTGCTTTCGGTCAAAGGCTTATCGCCTTGATTACCATACCAACCAATTGCTGAACCACTGATGAGCAATTTAGGCTTCACATGACTGCGGGCAATAAATGCCAGTAGTGCTTCTGTCGGCTTCATTCGACTGGCTAGCAATTGCTCTTTACGATCGTCACTCCAGCGCGCATCCGCAATCCCTGCACCAGCTAGATTTAAAATCACATCGAAGTATGTATCTGAAATTGTAAGCTCATCATACGTCATCATCGTGATATCACTAGGATGTGCTTGATTACTATCACGGGTCAACCAAGTAATTTGTAGCTCTCTACCCATCTCTTGATAGCGCCTTAGTATCTTGTGACTAAATGCACTGCCCAAAAACCCTGAACCACCGCTGATTAGAATATTCATCGCTTATTATCCTTATTATTGATTATATCCTCATCAGTGTGACAAAAAGCACGCCATGGAAACAAGGTGACAAATGTAGCCGTTAGAGCTTAGTAAAAAGGTGCAGAGATAGTGCTATCAAACTTTGACTATCAAATCAGCGAATGATTTGTCCTGTTAAAGCGTCACCTATTTGGCTTGGCAACTGATAACCCAATGTCTCACCTTTAAGATAGCCAACGCACTCATTTGAGTTTTCATTGTCACTTAAAAAATAACGCTGTGCTTCGCTGAGTGACAGTGCAGGAGATTGACCTGATGGATTGCAGCTTGTTGAAACAACAAAACCGTAAGGATTGCTAGCTGACACCATATGCGCGCACAGTTGCTTGACCAACGGATGGTCAATGACACGTACCGCAACACTATCGTGAGCACCGGTAATCCATGATGGAATAGAAATCGGCAGATTGTGTGAAATAGGTAGTAGCCAAGTATGTGCTTGTTTGGCAGTGCCGTTAATCGAATCAGTTTGCCAACTATCAAGTACATTTTGACGTTGAGCAATACTGAGACCATCAAGCAGCGCTGTAATACGGCTTGGGCTATCAGTGACCACAATCATACCCTTCTCTATTGGGCGCTGCTTGATGGTCAATAGCTGCATTACTGCTTGCTGATTAAAGGGATCACAGCCGATGCCCCATACGCTTTCGGTTGGGTAAACGAGCAGTTGCCCTTTTTGAAGCCAATGAGACGCTTGAATAACAGAATCGGTAATAAGGGGTGAAGATAAGGACATAAAATAATGCCTTTAGAACAAAGAGAGTAAAAGGGGATATCGTGGGTTTATTTTATAAGAAATGTAGCGCTATAAGCATGATTACATACGTAAATAGCGTCCGCCTTGAACAGTAATAGCACCCACCAGCTCTAGCTCCATTAACTGCCCAATCAATTGTGCAGGTGTAAGATTGGTAGCGAGGATAAGCGCGTCCAAATCTTGACCGTGCCAATCTAACTTTTCAAACAAGGTAGTTAGATGCTCCGGTATGCTAATACTAGGTACCAGTTTTATTTGATGAGATTCTATCGTTTTTTTGCTAATAGTAGGCTGACTAGATACTGACTGATGAGAGGATTGTATATTTGAGCTCTCATTAGATTGAGGCTGAAACTGGGTTGTCAGTTGCGCACTGACATCATCAATTACTTGCTGAGGATGATAAATCAAGGTTGCACCTTCCCGTATTAGATGATGGCAACCTTCAGCATTAGTATTATCAATATGACTGGGAATCGCAAAGACTTGCTTGCCTTGCTCAGAGGTGAGGCGCGCAGTAATTAGCGAACCACTTTTGATGGTCGCCTCAGTAACGATAGTGGCAAGACTCAACCCCGCAACCAAGCGATTGCGGCGCGGGAAAGTATGCTTATGTGGCAACGTATGCGGCAATAGCTCACTGATGATACAACCACCTTTATCAATGATTTGGCTAAATAGCTGATCATGATGATTAGGATAATTGACGTCGATACCCGTGCCCATAACGCCGACTGTGCGACCTTGAAGTGCTACATCAGTCTGCGCCAGCGCACCAAGATGGGCTCGCTTATCTACGCCAATGGCAAGACCACTGGTAATGATGTAGCCTGCATGGGCAAGATATTGCGCCATATCAAAGGTGATTTTTTGCGCGTGTGTCGTCGGTTTACGACTGCCAACGATAGCAATTTGGGCACGATGCAGCAGCTCACTATTACCCCGATAAAATAGTAGCGGCGGAGGATCGTATATCTCTAATAATTGAGTAGGAAATTTTGGCTGTTCAGCAAATAATAGACCGTACTTATTATCAATTAATGCTTGTTGAATCTTATCAATACTAGCGCGCGTTTGCTCTGGCTGCTCATGCCGTGTCAAATGGGTATGATGCAGCCCTAACTGACGCCACGATTCTACGCCAGCTTGTAATGCAAGCTGCGCACTGCCATAGGTATGGATAAGTTTATGATAAGACGATAATGACGCATTTAG
>NZ_DATIRM010000210.1:0-5945 GCF_035469765.1 Psychrobacter sp. | reverse complement strand
ATTTTCCCATCGACCGCTTTTAAGATATCCGCCAAATCAAATGTCGCTTCCGTTGGTAGTTTTAACTGACCACTAACAGCGCGGTCTATCAGCTCATCAACCAAACGCTGTTTATTCTCGACGCTCATCTCTTGGCTAAGTTTACTGCCCCAAAAGCCTTTGAGTACGGCTTGCTTAAAGATCATATCGGTCGGATTAAGCATCATCGGCTTACCGGACATCGCACCAAATACGGCAAATGTGCCGCCATGACCGAGCAGTGATAATAAAGCACCACTGTCTTCACCGCCGACAGAATCAACCGCTGCGCTGATTTTGTCGTCACCAAGGATGGATTTTACTTGCTCTTTCCAGTCATCATCTTCGGTATTGATATTATTTTCGACCCCGATAGCTTCTAGCTCTGCTACCGCATCGTTACTGCGTACCACGTTAATGGTTTTTACCCCACGCGCTGCTGCTAGCATGGCGAGTGACTTACCGACTGCGCCATTGGCGGCGTTCTGAATAACCCATTGACCAGCTTGTAATTCTAAGAACTCAAGCAACATTAAAGCGCTTAGTGGCATGGCAATCAATTGTGCTGCCATCTCATCGTTTAAGCTGTCGGGTACAGGAAATACCATATCTTCTACGGCAACGAAATACTCTGCCCAAGTCGCTTGCACACTGGCCGCTGCGACACGTTGACCAACTTTTAAATCTTTGACGTCGCTACCGACCGCATCGATGATACCGACTGCTTCACTACCACCGATGGCAGGCATCTCGGGTTTAAAGCCATATTTACCACGAATGGTGAGTAAGTCGTGATTATGAATGGAGGCCAAGATGGTTTTGACGCGGACTTCATTGGCTTTGGGCTCTGGAGTAGGGCGGTCGCCGATGCTGAGTACTTCTGCTGGTTTGCCAAAATGGTCGTAAGTTGCGCTGCGCATGATAAATCCTTTATTTATTTTTTGAATGAATAATTAAAAACCACTAGCAACAGTAACAAGTCACGTGCGTCTATCGCAATATCAATTTGGTTAATGAAGGTTATTACCTAGCCAGCTTCCATTATTTAAAGAGAGGAGTCATCAGCTGATTCGGCTTTGCCTTGAATGATCTGAAAATTACCATCTACCATCTCGGTTAATAACGGTTCGCCTTTCTCATTTACCCGAAATAAACCATATTTTGCTGCTTCAAACGATTTGGCGTGACCTTCTTGAAAGAAGAAAGCATTGGTCGCAAGTATCACGCTGCCATTACGAACACGGTAATAAATAGCTCGCTCGTTTGCGGCTAATTTTTTATGACTGTTATTATTGGTGGCGTCACCATTGCTATTAGCTAAACGCACAAAATGCCCAACGTTATTTGCATCAAGTTTTACGATCACATAACCTTGACTGGGTTTATAAGGTCGGAAATCTGGCTGCAAATTCTCTAAGCTTTCTAAATTCTCTAAGTCTTCTTGATGTTTTTCTGGTCGCAACGCTGCAAAAATATCACGCTCTAATGCATAGCTAAGTGCCATATAATCACCTTGCATAAAGCCGCGCGGATCGATAGGCGCTAGCTCTAATAATATGGTATCGCCAGTATTTAGATGGGCTTCATACTTGATGATATTCATCGTCATCACACCGAGTACCAACGCCAATCCAAGTAGGGAAACCACAATCGTGACTGCCGGTTTTTGTAGCCAATGTGTGCTCGATGTTTCCTCAATCAAGCGCTTGGTCAAAATTTTATGAGTCATGGCAGGCGCTCCTGATTGTCGTTAGCGCTCGGCTTTATCTTTGCAAGATAGCCTTTGATAAGCAGCCAGCGTATAAGTAATAACGCGATACCGATGAGCAGCATAGAGGCAGATTTGACCAATAAAGACGTATCGAGCTGGTAGTAATACCAAAATATATAACTGACCAAGGCTGTAATACCGAGTCCGAGCAATAGGCGTTGGTTATTGGCAACAGCGATAATGATGATAAGGCTGGTTGCCAGTAGGCCTGAAACATAAAGCGATAGGATACCTAAAAGTAGGATAATGCCGAAAACGATACTGGAAATAACGATACTTACTGAAGAAAAAGGTTTGGGGTGATAACGTTTCAATATTAAGTAAGCAGCATAAAAGCTGGCAAGAGTAAGCAGGCTTTGTGCAAGATAATAATTATAACGAAACGCCTCACTATCATTGTTAAAGCTACCTCTATATTCCGCTGCGATAAAATATACAGACACACCTAACAGCATCATCGCACTGGCATATCCAATGGCTTTAATACTATCAAAAGCGCCAGCTCGCCATTTAACAGGCGCGTGCTGCAATAGGCGATAACGTTGTAAATGACTGATAATAGCAATCAGCGCCAATAAGCCCAAGCTCAACTCAGGCAGCTGATAGTCATTGAGTAAATATACCGTGCAGCCTAAGGCAACCAAGCTACTGAGCAAGCGATACATAAAGTTTGGCACGATAAAGGTTAGGGCACTTTGAATAAATAAAAACAACCACACACCCAATGGATGCTCGATATCGCCACTGACTAAGGCATACATAACATAGGCTTGACCGGCAACGCTCAGCGTAAAAGCCAAGCTATTTAAAAACATACTACGACGGGTTGTTTGGCTTTTAAATAAAATAAAGCTGCCTACATTTAATAGCATGCCAATCAAAAAAGTCGCTATCGTGCTTTCAAGAGCCCCTGTGTTTTGCAGCATCAAGGTTAAAAAGCCAATAAAAAATAAGCTGGCTACAAAGCCACTAAAACCAAAAAATACTTGTATAAACCAAGGATTATCGTCTTCAAGGTTATGGTTATTTAAAGTATGACCATCCATATCAGCGCGAGCAAAGCTGCTATTAGCCGAGCTTTCAGCAATAAAGTCCTCATGAATTAAGCCAAGCTTCTTTAATTTCAACAGCGTCTGTTTATCGTTATTCATGGTCAGCGCCTCTTATAGTATGAGCTGCATCTTTATAGCGATTGCTGTTCTGTAGACGCGCCACCTTACGTAGCCAAACAACTGCTGCTGAACTCATCCCGATCAGGAGTAAGGTTAAGGTTAAAAACCCACCCGCATCGAAGTCATCTAATAGCGATTCTCCTACCCAAAACATCACCACGGTAATGATAGAAAATGACAGATAAGTCAGCATCAGTAAATCAACACGGCGCTGATAAAACCGCCATAGCATAAATCCGCACCAGCTAAGCCATGATATGGCAGAGATAAGTATTGCTAAGCTACTGTCATTTTCAAAGACAGGCACAATCGCCAAATAGCTAATAAAATAGGTACTGAGCAGACCGACGAGATAAGTACTCCAGTGCAAGCTGGATTTGGTGAGTTGGTTTATTTTGCTAGTAATGAGAGGAGCGGAAGCTTCATGGGTACGGGATTTATAGGTAGATACTTTATCGGTAGAGACTGTTTGAGATTTTTGCTTATCAATACTGATAAGCCATAGATTGAAGGCAATAAAATTGATGAGCGCGAGCATTCCTACTTGAGTCATGCTTTGATATATATCGTTAATAAGTGATAAATCCGCCACATCTAGATATAGCATCAGACCTGCGTTTATTAGCCCAAGCCATAATAGCCAAAGCGCAGGGAAGCGCGCAATCATGACCCACGGCGTAATGAGTATTGCCCAAGCAAAAAACAGCTGCCACGTATCAGCGCCGGTTTGATATACCTGTCCAAACAGCGCCAATAAGCTACCTGTTATGACGCTGGCGATAAGGAGTAATAACTGCCGGATCAGCTGAAATCGTTGCCTAAAAGACAGCGCCACATAAAGCACAATACTAATGACCAATCCCGCTTCAACCAAAGCGAATTTACCCATCTTGCCCATATTTAGCCAGTTATAGGCAACAAAAAACATCAGCGACAATACCAGCGCTACAGCCCCGATAATCAACAGTGCTTTATCAAAAAACGTCAGCCAAGTACGCGCGCTTGGGTAGACTTTTAGCTGAGTTGACGCCGCATCTGCGTTTGCAATTGGAAGAATGTTGCGCTTTAGCAACTGTTCAATAGTACGCCGTGATTGACTCATAATATCTTCTCATTAAAGACAGTATTAAGGCTATCTTAGCGGTTTTTATAAGAAGATAATGTATTAAAATAATGCAGGTGTTTAATAAAACTCAATCCGACTGAGTACGTGCTCTTGTACCAGATAAGCACAGATATAGGCGCTTGGCCACGCAAAGACAAAGGCCAGTCCCCATGAGTGCATTAATTCCATAAAGAAGCCATCGACGAACCCTACTTTAACCAGTAGCAGAGCAGATGAGATGATAAGTGACATCATCAGCGCCATCAGACCAGTAAAGATAAGACGATAGTACTTACGCCGTGTGCGTATTCTGATGCTAGGGAAGTTTGCCATAGTGTTGAGTTGTCCTGCGCGGTGATGGTTACGCTCAATGCATGATGATTAATAGCGTTATGAGGCTTCATTACTGACTATGATATCGTATGCTGATGAGTGGATAAAATCGTTATTACCAATAGTAAGGTTCGTTATATTTTAAGAACCATTATTTCATTTCTAAAAATGAGAGTATTCTAATTTTTAGCAAACTAAAGCTGGTTATTTCTGCTACGATACATGAAATTAACAACATACATAGGATATGATATTTCGATGCTATTAAAACGCCTAGGCCTTGCCACTCTGTTAAGCTTTGCAGTCGTCGGCTGTACCACAGTGCCTAATACCTTGGCGGTAAATACCACGCAAAAGATTATTCAGTATGAACGCTCAAAATCTGACTTAGCTGTAAAAGCGCTGATATTGAATTCTGGTGATAAAATGGTCTATGCCGAAAACGGCAATGTAGCAGGTGAGCCTTTATTATTGATTCATGGTTTTGGTGGTAATAAAGACAACTTTACCCGTATTGCTAGGCAGTTAGAGAACTATAACCTGATCATTCCTGATTTGCTCGGCTTTGGTGACTCTAGCAAACCTATAACAGCAGACTACCGTTCGGAGGCGCAAGCAACGCGCTTACACGAGCTACTACAAGCTAAGGGCTTAGCATCCGACATTCATGTCAGTGGCAATTCGATGGGCGGCGCTATCAGTGTGGCTTATGCTGCGAAGTATCCTAAAGAAGTCAAAAGTCTGTGGCTGATAGATAGTGCGGGCTTTTGGTCAGTGGGTGTGCCGAAATCATTAGAAGGCGCAACCCTTGAGAACAATCCGCTATTAATCAATAAGACGGAAGACTTTTACAATATGTATGACTTTGTGATGTCTAAGCCGCCTTATATTCCTAAGTCCGTAAAAGCCGTATTCGCGCAAGAACGTATCGCTAATAAAGCACTAGAATCCGAAATACTCGCGCAAATACTTGGAGACAATGTCGAGGAACGCGCCAAGGTTATCGCTGAGTATAATATTCCAACGCTGGTGGTTTGGGGTGAGAAGGATAAAGTAATCAAGCCTGAAACGGTCACGCTGATAAAAGAAATCATTCCACAATCAGAAGTGATTACGATGCCAGAGATTGGTCATGTACCAATGATAGAGGCTGTGAAGCAAACGGCGAATGATTATAAAGCGTTTCGTGAAGCGCTAAAAAAATAGTCATTTACCTATTATCTTTTAAGCGGTCACTGCTCCAAATATTGATTATGCCACTACAGAATTGCTTGGCTTGTATTTTTAGTTCAACTGCAAAGAGCCTTTTGCATTCATCAGCAGCTCAACCACATCGTCACCACTGATAACAGTGAAGCGTTTATCAATAGCTGATTCTTCTACGCCATTGTGTTTCATACATGCGCCGCAAACCAATACCTGACCACCTTTTTCGATAAAGGCTTCTAGCAATTCGCCAGCAGGTTCAAAGGGATCGCCAATGTCGACGTTATCTAAAGCATTTGGCAATGCCAAGTATACCGCGTCCACCATCAATATGACTGAT
>NZ_DATIRM010000209.1:0-7071 GCF_035469765.1 Psychrobacter sp. | reverse complement strand
CCTGCACGCCATTTGTGCCTTCGTGGATGGGATTCAGACGATTGTCACGCCAAAACTGCTCGGCATGATATTCGCGCGTATAACCGGCACCACCCAATACTTGTATACCCAAATCATTGGCTTTTGGCCCATATTCAGACGGCCACGCTTTTAAGACTGGGGTCAACAAGTCTAACAATTCTGACAGCTCATTCTTTAGCGTTGCATCTTCACAGGTATTGATACGGTCAATAAGGTTTGAGCCGTATAAGCACAAGGAGATACCACCCTCAGAGTAGGCCTTTTGCGCGAGTAACATACGCTTTACGTCACCATGATTAATGATAGCCGTTGCCGCATCTTCAGGTTTATTGTTCGGTGCGATTCTACCTTGTGTTCTGTCTTTGGCATAATCGAGCGAATACTGATAACCACGATAACCAATCATCGAGGCGCCAAAGCCAACCGCGATACGTGCCTCATTCATCATTTTGAACATGTAGCGCAAGCCAAAATGTTCTTCACCGATCAGATAGCCATGGCACTCGCCTGCATCACCAAAGCTTAATGCCGTAGAGGTAGCACCTCTATAACCAAGTTTATGAATCAGTCCGGTCAAATGCACATCATTGCGCGCGCCCACCGACAAGTCATCGTTTAAGCGATACTTTGGCACCGCAAATAAGGAGATACCTTTGACACCGCCAGGACCGCCTGGAATTTTGGCCAATACCAAATGGACAATATTGTCAGACAGTTCATGGTCACCTGCTGAGATATAAATCTTGCTACCTTTGACTCGATACGAGCCATCGTCTTGTTTTACAGCGATGGTTTTGATATCAGCAAGTGATGAGCCCGCATGTGGCTCTGTTAGCGCCATCGTTCCAGTAAACTCACCCGTCAGCATACGCGGCATAAAGGCGGCTTTGATATCATCATTAGCAAAGTGTGAGATGACATTGATTGCCGCTGTCGTCAAAAATGGATATGCAGTTGTTGATGGGTTGGCTGCCATAAAGTAGCCTGCTACTGCTGTCATAACCGTTTCAGGCAGCTGCATACCACCGTCTTCAAAACTATAACGACCTGCGATAAAGCCAGACTCGCGAAACGCATCAAAGGCGACTTTGACGTCATCTATCATGCTGACCTTTTTACCATCAAACTGTGGCTCGTTTTTATCAGCCATATGATTATGCGGCAAAAATAAATCAGTCGCGATCTTATTGGCAGTGTTCAATACCGCATCAAAGGTTTCGCGGCTGTGTTCCGAAAACTTTGCGTGCTCGGTGAGTGATTCTGTCCCTAATACATCATAGAGCTGGAACGGTAATTCAAAATCGTTGATAAGCGTATTTGCTGCCATAGTATTCTCGTTAACTTATTAAATTTGGTTATCAACTGATATTAATCTAATTTAACGCCTTGCCGTATTGTCATTTATGACATAATTATGGTCATAAATGACAAATATAATGCCTATAATTAGAGAAGCTCAGCCAAAAAAACTATTTTTTGACAAGAGTAATTAAAGGAAAACAGACAGCTATGCCTTATTTCAAACCACTAAAAGTCATCATCGTCGGCTTCGATGGTGTGCTCGGCAGCGCGTTGACAGGGGCGTTAGACCTATTTTCATTTACCGGAGTCAGCTGGCAACGGTTTTTGGATGAAGCAGTAGAGCCGAGGTTTAATGTGCAGATTGCCAGCCTAGGCGGTGTGGATATCAGATGTAGCAACCGCTTAATCATGCAAGCGCATTGCGATATTCAGGACGTGACAGAATGCGACTTACTATTAATCCCAACGATTGGCGATTTAATCGATAAAGTATTAAGCCAAAATAGCGATTTGATTGCACATATAAAGCGACTTGCAAACACCAAAGCAGATATTGCTAGCAACTGTAGCGGTGCTTTCTTTTTGGCAAAGGCAGGATTGCTCGACGATAAGATAGCCACTACCCATTGGGGCTATGCGAGTAAATTTAAGGCAGACTTCCCACTCGTTGACTTACAAGAGGATCAATTTGTCACTCACTCAAAAAGCCAGTCAAAAGACCAATCGGGCAATATATTTTGTGCGGCAGGCGGTAGTGCATTTTATGACTTGGGATTGTTATTGATAGAGCGCTATTGCGGGCGAGAAATTTCTACCCAAGTGGCAAAAACTCAGATTATTGATAGTAAAAGAGGCAATCAAAACAGTTATACCAATGTGACTTTACATAAGCCGCATTCAGACCAGCTGGTCAAGCAAGTACAAGACTTTATCGAGGATAATTTTAAACAGCCTATTCAAATTAGCAGTTTGGCTGCCATGGTTAATATCACCCCACGCACCTTGAATAGACGCTTTCAATCTGCTGTCGCCATGCGTCCGATTGAATATATTCAAGCGGTGCGCATTGAGCAAGCAAAACGTCTATTAGAATCGGGTGATGTAACGATAAAATCGCTGGCTGAGCAAGTTGGCTATGATGATATCTCATCATTCACCCGCCTTTTTAAGCGCGCCACTGAGCTGACACCCAAAGAGTATCAAGATAAGTTTTCGCGGCTGGCCATTTAGCAATGACAGCGTTTAGTGCTTAGGCATTTTGCCATAAGCCTTCTACGTGGATAGCATCAGCCTTGATGGTTGGATAATCGGTAAATGTCAATTGATAGCCGCCCTCTGTATTAGGAGTCAGCTGACAAGTCGCCCCAAGCGGAAAGCTGTGTTTTTTCCCAATATGACCAAAGCTCATGCCGCTATAAATCGGCAATCCTGTCAGCTTATGCAATTGACGAATCACCGTGGCGACATCATAACGCTTATCGTAGCTGTCCTCACCTGCACCTGATAACGCACCAAACACAATCGCTTGCTGACCCTTAAATATGCCTGCTAAATACAAATCATACAGCATGCGCTCAATACGATAGGCTTGCTCACCCACATCTTCTAAGAACACCATACCGCCGTCAATACGTGGTAAATACTCACTACCTGCCAGCGCCGATACCACACTCAGATTGCCGCCCCAAATAGTGCCGGTTATCGTTTTTGGCTCGGTATTTGTCAAAATACTCGGTAAATTCTGACTGGTTAAGGAGGCATCTCGTATGCTGATAGCCAGATTGGGATTGGTTAATGCTTGTACAAATTGTCGACAGCTGACTTGGTCAGGTTTGGTTTTACCAAACTCACTATAAAGCATCGGGGCAGCAAGCGAGCTCATCTCTCCTTTTGCCAATAATGCGCACTGGATAGCGGTCACATCACTAAAGCCTGCGAGTATGGTGCCCCGCTCCTTCATAACACGACCTAACGTTGACCAATCAACCATCGGTAATAAGCGCACAGCACCATAACCACCACGTACACCAAGTAGCAATTTTGGCGCTTTAATCGCACCCGTAGCGATGTTTTGCAAGTCACTAGCTCGCTGCGAATCAGTACCCGCAAAACGCAGATACTGCCTATTAGTAATCGCAGGATTATCTACTTTAAAACCTGCACAAGCCATGCGATCTAATGCCAACTCATTCCGTTCGTTACTACCACCGACATTGGAGCTGGCAAAAAGCCTCGTCTCGATACTCGGTGTGATACAGCTTGTATTCGGTTGCAGCGTCTCGGGCGATAAGTTTTGTGCTGCTTGTTGTGATGGTAAGCTCTCATCAGTCAGCACAGTTGGTAAGTCATCTTTAGTAAGCTGTTTATTAGTATCTAGCACAATGTTATTAGAAGCCAACGCTTGAGCCATACTTTGGGTCGCTAATAACCCTGCCCCTGCACTGATACCGACTTGACGTAAAAACTGACGACGATTAAGCCTAGAGAATATCTTGGTCATTATTTTACCTTTTGTACCATTTAGTTGATGCTTATTTAACAAGGATATTTACTTAGTAATGAGACTTTAAACAGCTAACATACTATTTAACACGCCCTGAGTATCTCAGTTTTATAACACCATATTATAAACTTAGACTAGGACAGCAACATGATTTAGGATGATCTAGGGTAGTTCAACCCATCATTCTCATCGTCAACAAAACGATACAGAATCACTCATCGTACTATTTGGATGAGTGCGACACTCTTGCTATAGTAAAGAGCGATAAACAATAAATACAACATATAAGGAATACAGATATGGCTGACAAAGAAAAAGATGAAAAGAGCCTGATAGATAGTATTAAACTCATCTTGGGTAAAGAAGACAAAATAAAAGACCAACTTGAAAACGGTCGTGGTCTTGAAGGTTATACTAGTAATTTGCTACTGCTGATGAGTTTGGTAAAAGATTATTATCAAGGCAATTATCGCAATATCCCCTACAAAACCATTTCGGCAGGAGTGATTGGTCTGCTATATGTCATAAACCCTATTGATATCGTTCCAGATTTTATACCCTTTATCGGTCAAGTCGATGACGCACTAGTCCTAAAATTTTGTCTTAAGCTCATGGAAAAGGATTTAGCGAAATACAAAACTTGGAAGGATGAGCAGACATTGCTTAAAGAGACACTGCTTAAAGAGACATTGTCTAAAGATGAAGCATCAAAGCCTACCAATAAAAAACCCGAAGATAAAAGTAAGGACACGAAAAACAAAGAAGGTAAAGATAAATTGTCTAAAAAGTAATCATCACTGGCTATCAGTTGCTATTGAGTGATATATCTAGCATGCATGCGTTTCTATAGCATTTGTAATAAAGACACGGGTAATGGAATGTTTATTAACCGTGTCTTTATATTAGACTGACTATCTGTTTTACCCGTTTAAAAAACCATTAATCCGGAACCTCATAGTTGGCTTTTTCTGGATTAAGACCAAAGGAATAAACAAAGGTTGCAACCAAACTGTTTACGATAATAAAGGGTAAATCGATAGCGGCATGTCCCAGAACATATCGACCAAGTAGCCATGAGACAATCAGCATAATAATAAAGAATCCGCCTAGATACGCTAAGATGGCAGGATGCTTTAGATTGTAAGGCTGCTCAGGTTTGGGCTGCTTATCGAGAACATAGGTTCTAATTGCCCAACCAGCCGCATAAGAAAACCCACCCAAAACCACATAACTAAAAAAATTCATATTGCCTGACTCTAATAATATGACGGTTTATAACAAGGTTATATCTATAAAAAAGTATTTTTATCATAAATAACATGTATGTAATACTGACTGATAGTGCCTAACTAAATACTCTCTTTAACCTCATCAATGACGATATTGGCATGAGGATTGGCCAAAATATCAGTATTGACATCGTCGCATTCGACACGGTAAATAGTATTGGCACCGCGATAGATGTAGGATAAATACTCACTATCAAGTAGCGGATCAATATTGGCATAAACCGGTTTAACATGAGCCAGCACCAAAACCCTATCTGGACGACCAATGACTGCATCGACATTATCAGGGTCAATAGAGAAAAACTGTGGTATGTCGCTATTTTCAATCACTTCTAACGGCTCAGCATCATCCCAAACACGTTTGGCACTTGCCGGCTCTTTCATCTGCATGACCCACGCGCCACCCTGTTGGCTGACTTTTATTTGCGCAGGCTCATCATGACTGACGGTGTAGCAGCCTTCAAATATGGATAAATCTGCTACCGTCTCAACCTTTTTGGTATTGGCTTGAGTATTACTATCATTACAAGCGCTCAAAAGCAGCATGCTACTCGCAGCCATCGCAATCATCCAATGGCTAAGGTTTTTATAAGAGGGCTTTGAGGCTAAGGACATCATAGGGTGATCCTGAATTTTTAAATAAGAAGCTTATATTGATCGCATTATTATTGAACATTATCGAACCGTGCCATCGCACTACATCGCAGCCATTTTAACAGAAAACCACAGCGTTACTATTATGATCTGTGCTTTTACGATTTTGTACATGGCGACTGCCCATAGCTAAGATAGATTTGCTATACTCAAACCCAAAATATGCAGTGCTAGGTTATGTAAAAATTACGCTAGCAAAAACGCTCCATGCTACCTTTATTATTTATTAGGTCAATACGCTTTTATGTCAGACAATCCTACTTCAGCGCAGCAATTTAACATCAACAACACGATGAATCCTTTAGCTGCTAAATCCAATACAACGGTTGCTTATACCGATGGTGCCTGCAAAGGCAATCCGGGTGCTGGTGGCTGGGGCGCGCACCTGATATTTAGTGATGGTCGCACGCAAGATTTGTATGGTGGTGATAAAGAAACGACCAATAATCGCATGGAGCTGATGGGCGCAATACAAGCACTCACTCATAGTCCACATGAGCACAACCTCGAGATTTGGACTGACTCAAGCTATGTCAAGAAAGGCATTACCGAATGGATTGAGGGCTGGAAAAAAAGAGGCTGGAAAACAGCGAGTAAAAAAACTGTCGCCAATCAAGACCTTTGGCAGCGACTAGATGCGCTTTGTCAGCGACGTGATGTTGATTGGCATTGGGTCAAAGGTCATGCTGGACATGCGGGCAACGAAAAAGCGGACGAACTGGCAAACTTGGGAGTTACCTCTAGCAGCGAGAGTTCAGTCGTGACCAACTCGCAAGAAATAGCTAAAAAAAATGAGCCAATAGTGACAGATAAAAACCTAAACGCTAGCGATGATTGGCTGAAATTTGATCCGCTTGGTTTTGATATGATGGATGATGAGCTTGATGCAGAACTACTAGATAGTCAAAGCTATCATGATACGATGATAAATATAGACGCTTTAGCTGAAGAAAATAGTAGTCAGTACAATGCCACCAAACCAATGAGTGATATAGAAATGCCAGAATCCCAGACACCCATGACTGAAACAAGCATCCATAACCATGCGTCCGATATGGTTACTAATGTAGAAGCGGATACGCCAAAATTCGATGGTGACACCAGCCGTGCCAATCCATATTTTATACCGCTGCTACCCAATCCCATCCATCGTCATGAATCTGATCGTCAGCTCATTATGGATACGGAGACCACCGGTCTTGACCCGTTAAAAGGCGATCGCATCATCGAAGTCGGTATTGTAGAGATGATCGGACGTAAATTTACTGGCGAAAAGCTCCACATCTATATCAATCCACAGCG
>NZ_DATIRM010000208.1:0-6353 GCF_035469765.1 Psychrobacter sp. | reverse complement strand
CAGAAAACGTCTGGGATGTTGCATATCTTCCGATTGATCCTGCGCATATTGGTCGCAGCTATCAGGATGTGGTACGTATCAATAGCCAATCTGGTAAAGGCGGTATTGCGTATATTTTACAGCGTAATTATGGTTTCAACTTGCCACGTTGGATGCAAATTGACTTTAGTGGTGTGGTACAAAAACAAGCCGAAACGGCGGCTCGTGAATTGCAGAACGATGAGATTTTACAGACCTTTGAAGACACCTATCTACAGCAAGGCAGTTTTGAGCTTTTAGATTATACGGTCAATAATAAAGGTGGTGAGGTTTACTTTACCGGTCAAGTGCAGATGAATGGCGATACCATCAATGTTGATGGTACAGGTAACGGTCCATTGTCTTCATTCATTGATGGATTGGCTCAGCATACGGGCAAATCCATCCATGTTATCAACTATGCTGAGCATGCGATTAATCCGCAGCACAATAGCGGCAATGGAATCGATGATGATAACAATAGCGACAACAAAACCAATGCCAATGCCGCCGCTTATATCCAGTTAAATGTCGATGGCGAGGTTTATTCAGGTATCGGTACTTGTAGCAGTACGGTCTCGGCAATGCTCAAAGGGGCATTATCAGCCTTTGCTCAAGCAGTAAACACCGTTGCTGCTTAGGATGTGTTAAGAATAAAATCAAATTTTGCATTAATAACGCCATAGCATCTTGTTTCTAGCAAGCACAGCTATGGCGTTATTTTTTTAATAGCGAATGGGTTTTACTGAAGGCTTTTGGATTGATAGCATAATGTTACTTGTGTTTTTGGTGTCTAAGACTTACGCTAATGTACCTATCAATCATTATTAAAAGATCAATAAAAAGGTTAATTATGGAACCTATCTCATTTTCGTCATTTTCATTAGCCGCTATTTTGGCATCACTTCCAGTGAATGGTGAAGCAGTCAGGCAGCCAACGATTACCACCCATATCAGTCCTGCAATTGCTGGGCAATGGGAAATTGATTTAAACAGCACTGTCACGATGACCAAAGAAGCTAAAGCTCGGCAAGCGGCATCAAAAGACAATAAAAATATAAAAACCGATGAACCAAAAATGGATGCTGGTGCTGGGCTACTGACCCAAGACGAGAAACGCATCATTAATATTCAACCCAATACCAATAAAAAACTTGTGGCTTCAGCATCGAAATCTAATCAATGCCGTGAGCTTTATAATTTTGCTGCAGATAATGAGATGTGGTCGGTGAGTGGTAAGGAATGGACTTACGGTCGTTACTTAGTCACACATCGCGAAGAGGGGCTGCCTATTATTGCGATTAAGACAGTCTATGATAACAATGAGGTGGATTGCTCAGGCAATCAGATAGACCAGACTGACGAAGCACTGATTGCGTTTTTAAATCATGATGGTAACCAGATGCAGTGGTGTACTGATCCTGATGGGACAGAGTGTTTTATGAACTTTAATAGAATCCTGCCGTAATCGTCACCTTTAATTACCCTATATTTCATATAAAAACCCGCTATCTTTGCAGATAACGGGTTTTTAGTAACAACTTTGATTAAGAATACAGATGTTTGAGACCTATATTGATATTGAATCCGCTTTTTCTTTATTCGCTACTAACAGCTCTCTTTCAAGATAATGAATATTTTGTGCTTCTTTGACAAAATTATCATCAGCTAAAATCACATCACGATGCATAGGGATATTGGTTTTGATACCTTCAATAACCAACTCATCAAGTGCCTGTAGCGTTTTAGAAATCGCTTGCTGACGTGTTTGACCATGACATATAAGCTTACCAATCAAAGAATCATAGTAACTTGGAATCTCATAGCCAGGATAAAGATGTGAGTCAAAACGAACACCAGCCCCACTAGGTGAATACAGCTGAGTGACCGTACCAGGTGAAGGCATAAATGTCACTGGATCTTCAGCATTGATACGACATTCGATCGCATGACCTTGAATTTCAATCTCACTTTGGCGATAAGATAAACCGTAGCCAGCTGCGATTTTTAATTGCTCAACGACTATATCAATACCTGTAATCATTTCAGTGATGGTATGCTCAACTTGTACACGAGTGTTCATCTCAATGAAGAAGTATTCATTATTTTCAAATAAAAACTCAAAGGTACCGGCACCGCGGTATTTGACCAGCTTACATGCTTTTACGCAGGCATCTAAGATAGGCTGACGTACATCATCAGGGATGTCAGGGGCAGGGGCTTCTTCTAAAACTTTTTGATGGCGGCGCTGCAATGAGCAATCTCTATCATATAGATGAATGGCGTTGCCATTACCATCGCCTAGCACCTGTATTTCTACATGGCGCGGGTTTTGTAGATAACGCTCCATATAAACCGTGTCATCGCCAAACCATAGCTCAGCTTCTTGCTTAGCGGCTTGTACTTGACCGATAATTTCTTCAAAGCGCTCAACCACTCGCATACCACGACCACCGCCACCCGATGCTGCTTTGATCAGTAAAGGAAAACCGATATTGTGTGCTTGCTCTTCAGCATTATGTAATGTCACAGCGCCCACTGAGCCCGGTACTGTCGGTACACCCGCTTTTTTCATGGCATTGATAGCAGAAACTTTATTGCCCATCAGACGAATATGATCTGCAGTAGGACCTACGAAGGTTAACCCAGCTTCTTCAATACGTTCAGCAAATTCAGCATTTTCAGCCAAAAAACCGTAACCAGGATGAATGGCATCAGCGCCAGTGATTTCAGCAGCGGTTAAAATGGTATTGATATTAAGATAGCTTTGATTGGCATTGGGTTTACCGATACAGATAGCTTCATCGACAAAGCGTAAGTGCATCAAGTTAGCATCAGCGGTAGAGTAAACGCCGACGGTTTTAATACCAAGGGCTTTACAAGCACGAACGATACGTAGGGCAATCTCACCTCTATTGGCGATGAGCAGTTTTTTAATCATGGGGTCATCCTTGTTGAAGCGGCGTTTTTTGATGGAGTCGCTATATGTGGCAATATCAAACTTTATTATTAAGCCTAACGATCATTTAACTTTGATACTTTCAAGCTTTATTATTTTTAAGCTAACGTTATTTAAAATAGCCTAAGCATTATCATAAAGTGATATTACCTGATAAATAGCACGCTCTCCATCATAACGAAGTAGAGGTTGGCAAATCTGATTACGCTTTGTAGCGTACGATAGGCTGACCAAACTGTACAACTTCAGAATTAGTGACCAAGATCTCGTCAATGACACCGCTTTGCGTCGCTTCAAGGGGATTCATGATTTTCATCGCTTCGATGATACCAAGCGTGTCGCCAGCCTGTACTTTTTGTCCAACCTTAATAAACGGCGGATCATTAGGGCTAGGGGCTGAGTAATAAACACCAACCATGGGTGATGTCTCAACGCTACCCGCTTTGCCAGCAGGTTTTGCTTCAGCAGCAACAGGCGCAGTGCCAGCAGCAGGTGCTGCCATCATGGTTGGAGCCGGGGCATCATAGTGGCGAGTTAAACTGATATGCTCGTCATCTGAACTGATTTCTAAATTAACCAGTTCACTTTCTTCCATGAGTGCGATAAGGGTGCGTATTTTTTCAATATCCATAGTTTTATTTTTGCCTTGTACTAATTTCAAGAAATAGTGTAACTAAATATTGTGTAGATGACTGCTAATGATACCTATATTCACGCCAATGAGCAATCAATGTACAGTTGTTAACTGAGTTTTTTTACATATTATGACGTAAGCGCTCGTTTGAGAAAGAAATACTCAAGGATTTATCATAGTCTAAGTCACTTACGAGCGCCAGTAGTGATTGTTATGGATACTGTTCAGGTATAACGATTGAAATCCCTTAGCTCCACATGGCTAGTAATCGTTTTTGTTGATAGCGCAGACGTATGGTAAGTAGAATGGACGATAAAAACAGCCCTGTGATTAACGCCATCCAAAAACCTTGGGCGCCAAGGTCTGTAAAACGCACCAAATAAATACCAAGCGGCAGTGCCACTATCCAGTAGCAAAATAACGTCACCCACATGGGTATGGTGGTATCTTGCATACCACGTAATATACCGGCAACATTGACCTGCCAGCCATCAAACAGCTGATAAGCGAGTGCAAAGATGAGCAGGTGCATGGCTTGTGCTCGTACTACAGGATTGTCAGTGAATGCCGCTGCCAATTGCGGTCTAAACAACCAAACCCCAATCATACAAGCCAATGCAATAAGTACAGTCCATATAAGACCAGTCGCTTGTACTTGACGCAGTGCCATTAGGTTTTTTTCACCGAAGCGATTGGACACCATGATAGTTAGCGCCATGGCGACTGAGATGGGAATCATAAACAGCTGTGAAGTCACTGACAGGGCAACTTGATGCGATGCGGTTGCCAGCTCACCGAGTGGGCTGATGACCAGTGCGCCTAAGCTAAATAGGCTTGCTTCAAAGAAGATAGAGACGCCGATAGGGATACCCAGTTTGAGCAGCTTTTTTATTTGTGCCCGATTGGGGCTGGCAAAGGCATAAAAAAATCGCGTACGGGCAAATTGATGACGCTTAGTAAAGCTGGTATAAGCGGCTAGTAATAAGACGTTAATCCATAGAACGATGGCAGTTGCGACCCCGCACCCAGCACCGCCCATCTCAGGCATGCCAAATAAACCATGGATAAAAATATAATTAAGTGGAATATCTGCAAGTAGCCCGATGATACTGATGACAGTCACAGGTTCAGGTCGAGCAAGTGCTTCACAATAGCTACGCAACACCGCATAAACGGCAATCGCAGGGAAACCAAACGATACTCCATGCAAATACTGCGTTGCTATCGGCTGTATATTGGCAGGGACGCCCATAATACCAAGGACATTGGGGGCTAAATTGACAACAATGAAACCAATGATTCCAATGACACCAGCAGTCCATAACGACTGCTGGGTAATATGCGGTACTTGTTTGAGTTGGTTTTTACCGATTGCTTCACCAATTAAAGGTGTGGTCGCAATCAAAATACCTGTCGCTAATAAAAATAACGGCAGCCAGATGCCAGAACCAACAGCGACAGCAGCTAAATCAAGTGCGGAAACTTGACCTGCCATAATAGCATCAACAACACCAAGGGCAGCTTGACAAAACTGGGTGATTAAAATGGGGAGTGCGAGTACGCCTAAGCGTAAACTGTAGCTTTTAAAGTCTACAAAAGACAACGGGAAAACCATAATGAGCAACTTTTATTCTTTGCGATAATTATTATTGATAAATAAGTATTGTGGATGAGCAAGCACTGTCATCAATAAATGAATAGCGAGACAGCAAAATAGGAGGCGTGCGACGATAATACTCCGATAAATAATATGAGCAAGCCTATTCTTAGTAAGAATAGGTAGTCAGAGTATAAAAAATCACTGGCACTAAAATAAAAATAACCCGTCAATTCAAGTGATGAATTAACAGGCTATAAGTCAATAGAATGGTAAAGAAGCGAGGCTATAATGTCAATATTATAGGATAGATGGATACACATACAGGTCAAGCGTATGAATTCTTAAATAGAGTCCGCTTCATTTGCTATTAGGTTAAGCTCCTTTGCTATATCTATAATCGCATACCAGTGTTTGGACTCAAGAGGTATGATGGTTAATTGCTCACAGCCTTTTCTAAGTAATAAAGAATCCTCCAGCGTGGGCAAAAACTTCAGCTCTGATAGCGGTAAAATATCGCTAAATGTTTGATCAAAACTCACATCAACCATATACCAACGTGGATTTTCTTCAGTGGCCTTAGGATCATAATGTCGATGCTCTGGATGAAATTGGGTAGTATCAGGGTAACCGGCTTTACTAATGGTCACGATACCGGCAACGCCAGAAGGCTTGGCACTAGAATGATAAAAGAATGCCTTGTCACCTACCTGCATATCGTCACGCATAAAGTTACGAGCGCGGTAGTTACGCACGCCATCCCACATCTCGGTACCTAAATGTTGTAAGTCATTTATACTAAAACAGCTTGGATTGGATTTTATGAGCCAATATGCCATGGTCTTTATCCTTTTCAAAATTGTTAGTTATTCATAGAGCGTTATAAAATATTGTCAGCTATTTTTCTTATCGTAAAGTACGGTAAACAAGAGCGTTTGTTACAAGTTTTGTTATCGTTGGAATTTTCTTAACGCTAGGCTTTTTTTTGCGTCGCTTAGCCGTTATCCTAGCGGTATTTTCTGCTATTGATAGCAGAGTCCTCTTTATAGATAAGTCTGCTTATGTCAAATATCAAATTTAACTACCCATCTGATCATGCAAATGCTTTTGATGATGTCCATAAGAGTGAGAGTACAATAGAGGTG
>NZ_DATIRM010000207.1:0-4527 GCF_035469765.1 Psychrobacter sp. | reverse complement strand
TTGCGCCAGATAGTGCCATGAAATTGGCAGCTGCGATTACCAATGCTAAAACCATCTTATGGAACGGTCCGGTTGGCGTCTTTGAGGTTGATGCATTTGGTCAAGGCACTAAAATCGTGGCAGAAGCGGTCAAAAATAGCCAAGGTTTCTCGATTGCAGGTGGCGGTGATACGCTTGCTGCGATTGATAAATATCAAGTAGCGGATGGCGTTAGCTACATGTCAACGGGTGGCGGTGCATTCTTAGAATTTGTAGAAGGTAAAGTCTTGCCAGCGGTTGCTGCTTTACAGATTATTGAATAACTTCTTAACGATACTTTAGCAGATGAGTAACATTAGCCGTACAACATAGCCTTAATATCTAATGTACGCTGTACGGATAATATTTTGGCTACTATTCATATCTTATTGTTTTCAAGGCGATAAGTGCAGGTTGTCATCGATTATTATTAAGTGGTAATTATTTGTTTCTATACTGAAAATTGTTATTGCATGTCTAATTTGCACTCTATAAAATACCGCAAACCATGTATTTGACATGCTTTATTTATGAGGGATTTGTTATGTTAAAACGTCATTTATTACTTGCTAGTGTTCTTGCTGGTACTTTTGCAATCACTGCATGTAGCCAAGAAACCCAAGATAAAACGGAAGCTGCTGCTGAGTCAGCTGGCGAAGATGCTGCTGTTAACACAGAAGAAGCTGCTGCGAATACAGAAGCTGCTGCTGCTGAAGCTGAAGTAGCTGCCCAAGAAACTGGCGACGCTATTGCTGAAGGCACAAGCAAAGTCGTTGAAGGTACTGCATCAGCCGTTGCTGACGGTGCTAATGCTGTTGCTGATGGCGCAAATGATATCGCTGTTGATGCAGAACAACAGTACTAAGTTATATAAAGACTAAGTAGTAAAAAATTAAGCAACACAAAGCTCCGTCTTTTAATTAATATGATTAACAGACTATGGGCGTAAAAGTTGTTTAATAAGCCTTTAAAATTTTGAAAAAAGCTTTGGTGATTGCCAAGGCTTTTTTTTTGAGTAAAAATCAGACAAAGTTTTTATGAAAAGTAGAGGATTGCCTCTAATATGAAAGACCGTCTGAGGCTGCAAATAAGATAGGAAAACCACGCAGGCAAACAAATAGTCCGCTAAGCGCTACGAAGCAGTGGTAATTTTTGCTATAATCACGGCGTAATAATAACGATCAAAAAACACGGCTTTTTGCTGCTGCGACTATTTAAGATTTATCTTATAAAGCAAGGCTTACAACGTCGTTATTGTTAAAAAGTGGTTTCTTAATACTATCTTCAAAATACTATTTTTAAAATATAACCAGAGAGCGTTCTATGGCTTTAATATCGTTACGTCAACTTTTAGATCATGCCGCCGAAAATAACTACGGTGTCCCTGCTTATAATGTCAATAACTTAGAGCAGATGCGTGCAATCATGATGGCGGCCGACGCCTGTGATTCTCCTGTTATCGTACAAGCCAGTGCCGGTGCACGTAGTTACGCAGGCTCAGCATTTTTGCGTCATCTGATTATTGCTGCAATCGAAGAGTGGCCGCATATTCCAGTAGTGATGCATCAAGACCATGGTATGTCGCCAGCAATTTGTCAGCGCTCAATCCAACTTGGTTTTTCGTCAGTGATGATGGATGGCTCACTTGGTACAGATGGCAAAACGCCAATGGATTATGACTATAACGCCAGTGTTACCCGCGAAGTCGTCAAAATGGCACACGCGTGCGGTGTTTCAGTCGAAGGCGAGATTGGCTGTTTAGGTAGTCTTGAGACCGGTATGGCAGGCGAAGAAGATGGTTCTGGTGCAGAAGGTGTATTGGATCACGAGCAACTATTGACCAGCGCTGATGAAGCTGAGCAATTTGTCAAAGATACCAATGTCGATGCGTTAGCGATTGCTATCGGTACCAGTCATGGTGCTTATAAGTTCACCCGCCCACCGACAGGCGATATCCTATCTATTGAGCGTGTAAAAGAGATTCATGCCCGTATTCCTAACACCCATTTGGTCATGCATGGCTCATCATCAGTGCCGCAAGAGTGGCTAAAAGTCATTAATGAGAATGGCGGTAATATCGGTGAGACTTATGGTGTGCCCGTTGAGCAAATCGTTGAAGCGATCAAGCATGGTGTGCGTAAAGTAAATATCGATACCGATTTACGTTTGGCATCAACTGGCGCTATCCGCAAGTTCCTTGCCGAAAATCCTAGTGAATTTGACCCACGTAAATACTTTAAAGCGTCTATGGTCGCGATGTCAGATATCTGTACCAATCGTTTTGAAGCCTTTGGTTCTGCTGGTCAAGCACATAAAATTCGTCCTATCAGCCTTGAAGGCATGGTCGATTTTTATAAATAAGCTTGTTGGCAAGATATGCTAATTTAATAACTGCAGAGCAAGTTATGTCATTGCAAGTTTTATAAAAGGTGATGGATTATGATTGGATTGCTTAGTGGACAGGTGCAGTATTTGATGGCACCGACTGCCTGTGTCATGACCACCTCTGGTGTTGGCTATGATATTGAGCTGCCGCTACCGTCATTTTGTCAGTTGCGTCTTAACGAGCAGGCGAGCATTTGGACGCATTTTCAGGTCCGTGAAGATGCGCAGCTGCTTTATGGTTTTATCGACCGTAAAGAGCGTGATGTCTTTCGCCAATTGATCAAAATCAATGGTGTTGGTGCAAAAATGGCATTGGCTATGCTGTCGGCAATGTCAGCTGCTGAGCTAAAAATGCATGTCGAGCAAGATTCGGAAGTTGCATTGACACGTATTCCAGGTATCGGCAAGAAAACGGCGCAGCGCTTATTGATTGAGCTAAAAGACAAGCTGAAAAATATCGAAGTTGATAATAGTAATTTAGAGTTCGCTATGCAGTCGGCACCAATATCTGCTGAAGACAGTATCATTGCTGAAGTTGAAGGCGCATTGATGAGCTTGGGCTATAAAGAGAAAGAAGCTCAACAAGCGATTAAGGCGGCAAAAAGTAATGGCGAGACATTTGCAGATACACAAAGCTTGTTAAAAGCCACGCTGCAGCAGTTTCAAAGTTTTAAGTAGCGGCGTTTTTATAACAAAGCAGTGATTGAAAAAAACAGCGATTAAAAATAAGCGACATTAGATGTCGCTTATTTTCGTTTTAGCTAGCGCTTTATGATGTTTTGCATGACTTATGAACAGCGTTTGGTTATGCTATTTATTACCTAATCTTTTAAATATAATGATAAAAAATATGATGCAAGATCGTTTGATTAATCCGCTAGAAGGCGTAGGTGATGCGCCTGACTCCAATATTCGACCAGCATTATTGGCGGAATATATCGGTCAGCCAGTGGTACGTGAGCAGATGGAAGTCTTTATTCAAGCGGCACGTGCGCGTGATGAGGCATTGGATCATACGCTCATCTTTGGACCGCCAGGCTTAGGGAAAACTACCCTTGCCAATATCATCGCTCGAGAAATGGGTGGCAATCTGCGTTCAACGTCAGGACCTGTGCTTGAACGTGCGGGTGATTTGGCAGCCATGCTGACCAACTTAGAAGCGGGTGATGTGTTATTTATCGATGAGATTCATCGGTTAAGTCCGGTAATTGAAGAAATTCTTTATCCCGCGATGGAGGATTTTCAGTTAGATATTATGATTGGCGAAGGACCTGCGGCACGTTCTATTAAGCTTGATTTACCGCCATTTACTTTGGTAGCAGCGACTACGCGAGCAGGTTTATTAACCTCGCCACTGCGTGATCGCTTTGGTATCGTGCAGCGACTAGAGTTTTATAATATTGCAGATTTAACCACCATTGTCAGCCGTGCAGCGCGTTTGATGCGTGTGCCTATGAGTGAGGATGGGGCAGTTGAGATTGCGCGCCGTGCTCGCGGTACACCAAGAATTGCTAACCGTCTATTACGCCGTGTACGCGATTATGCTCAAGTCCGAGGCGATGGCAGTATCAATGGAGCTATTGCGGGTAGTGCGCTCGATATGTTAGCAGTCGATAGGCGCGGTCTTGATCATTTAGACAGACGTTATATTGAAATATTGCATGAGCGTTTTGACGGTGGACCTGCGGGCGTTGAAGCGGTGGCAGCGGCGATGGCTGAAGACCGCGGTACGCTTGAAGATGTGATTGAGCCATACCTTATTCAACAAGGTTATGTACTGCGTACCGCACGTGGCCGTGTATTGACGCAGATGGCGATTGATCAAATGCTTTAATATTAAGCTCAGAGACGTTAAACTTAAAAAGACACCCCTGATTTTCTTATTAAATTAAGGGTGTCTTTTTGTCTTAATTTTAATATGATGTCGCTATATATAGTCAGGGAAAAGCAATATCGATACATAACGTACTGCTGATATCAATTTTTCTTGCTGTGCCTACGCAGACAGAGGCTGCAAAAAATTTATACCAGCAGTACCGTAGCGTTTTTAAGGTATTTTAACTATATATAGAATATCCTTTTTAATGAGCCGTTGAAAACAATTCACATAAAGGCAAACGCTTA
>NZ_DATIRM010000206.1:0-2753 GCF_035469765.1 Psychrobacter sp. | reverse complement strand
AGCGGTGATTAAAAGTAATGGCGTTGAGGTTGTCATAATGGCGGTATCACATATTATTAATAAGTATTAAAAACAGCAAATCAGGTCATTTAGTAGCAGACAGTTGAAGGTTAGCCACTCATTGAACCTCGCTAAAAAGCGATGATAACTACTTTGTTATCGTGAGGTTAAGTGTTTTTATGATTATGGGTGTCTAAAAGAACTAAGACCTTATGGCTTTATATTGTATCATCATTCAGCGCTTTTTCGTTTTTTGCAAGTACGCTTGCTCTTGGTAGTGCCTCACTTTATTTATGCTACTATAAATAGATAGTGATCAATTTAACAATCGCAGTTATGACTGTCTCGTAAGAAAAAACAATAAACTTATCCGCTCAGTTCACGTAGGCTTATAGCTCTATGCTGCAATAAGGTACTATCTTTATGTTATCTACCGCACCCAATGGTAACGGCTATCAGCCCACATCAGAACAATTACAAGTGCTGCAAACTGCCAGTGAATTTGCCTATCAAATTTGGCAAAGTCGCGCGGGCGCCTGCCAGACGTTTTTACGCAGCTATCCTTTAGAGACGACCTTAACGCGTCAGCAGATTGATGATTTGATACAAGATTATACCTTGGACGAAAACTACCAGCTCGCTCATGAAACCAAGGTCATGAGTGGCTTACGTAATTTACGTATGTTACTGATGATGCGCTGGGTATGGCAAGATGCATTGGCAGTGATTGAGCTTGAGCAGCTGACGGATGAATTGTCCGAATTCGCTGATGGCTGTATTTTATTTGCCAAAGACTATACCTATCAACATCTGGTGACTCAATACGGTCAGCCAACCTTTATTAATGAGAAGGGTAATGTGCAAGTCGATGATATGGCGATTATGGCGATGGGCAAGCTTGGCGCTCATGAGCTGAATTTATCGAGTGATATTGACCTGATTTTTATCCATCAAGCGCGCGGTGAAACTGACGGTGATAAAGCTAAAGGCACGCGTAGTATAGATAATAAGCGCTTTATGACTCGGCTCGGTCAAGGGATTATCAAGCTGCTCGACAATAATACCGCTGATGGTTTTGTGTTTCGAGTAGATATGCGCCTGCGCCCATGGGGTGATGGTAGTGATTTGGCGATTCATCTGTCAGCATTACAAAAGTACTTTTCCCAGCATGGGCGGGCATGGGAGCGGTTTGCTTGGCTAAAAGCTCGTGTTGTTGGGCATATAGAGCAGCCATTTTATGATGACATTCAAGCACTTATTAAGCCGTTTGTTTTTCGGTATTACGTCGATTACAGTGCTTTTTCGGCATTACGAGAGATGAAATCTCTGATTCAGAATCAAGTGGCGCAGCGCGAAGATTTGGATAATATTAAGCTTGGCGCTGGCGGTATCCGAGATATCGAGTTTATCGTCCAAGCTTTTCAGTTGATTTATGGCGGACGTCATCCGCAGCTACAGGTCAAGTCTTGTTTAAAGGCGATGCAAGCGCTGTATGAGCTTAAATATCTAGAAGAAACCACTTATAAAGAACTACAAGGCGCTTATCGGTTTTTACGCCGACTTGAGCATGGTATTCAAGCGATCAATGATCAGCAGACTCAGCGCCTTCCTCATGATGCCCATTGGCAGCATAATCTGGCGCTCACGCTGGGATTTGAAGACTGGGCTGGGTTATTAGCTACCCTTAATTATCATCGCTATCATGTCAATGTGCCGTTTGAGCGCATGGTCACTGAGCGCCAAGTACCCACTCAAGAAGATGAGCTAGAACCTGCCAATTTGGATGAGCAAGTTACCCGTTTAAATGGCGTATTGACTGAGGAAAATCGTAGCCAATTGCACAATTTTTGGCAGTCAAAAATGGTTGCCAATTTAAGCGATGAGGCGCGTGAGCGCTTGGATGCAGCATATCCTGTGATTGTACATGCACTGTTGGCTCATCATGATCAGCAGCAACTGGCGAATACCGCATTGCCGCGCTTGATTGCATTGCTTGAAGCGATTTGCCGCCGTTCTATCTATTTAGTGATGATTGCAGAAAACCCAAATGCCACGGTTGAGCTGATACCGATGTTGTCTGCTAGCCCTTGGATTGCCAAAGAGTTGGCGCAGTATCCGGTTTTATTAGATACTTTTTTACAGCAACGTTATCGGCATTTACCAGACAAGCTTGAACTGCGTGATATCTTGCGTCAGCAGTTATTGCGAGTAGAGCCCAATGACGAAGAGAAGCTGCTCAGCGTATTAAGGTTGTTTAAAAAGAATCAAGTATTAGCGGTTGCCGCCAGTGATGTGCTTGCTGAACGTCCAATCATGAAGGTCTCAGACTCGCTGACTTATATCGCCGCTGTGGTATTGGAAGCAGCGCTTGAGCGTGCATTTGCTGAACTTGTCAAACGTTATGGCTATCCGATTGGCCAAGATGGCGATCCAGTCACCGAAGCAGATTGCGGCTTTGCGATTATCGGCTATGGCAAGCTTGGTGGGCTTGAGTTGTCTTATTCATCAGATTTAGACTTGGTCTTTTTGCATAAAATAAAAGAGCAGGGTATGACCACCGGTGAAACCGCCGTTAGTGGCATGAAGTTTGCGGCACGTTTGGCACAAAAGCTGATGACCTATCTTAATACTCAAACTCGTGATGGCCGTGCTTATGAGGTAGATATGCGCCTGCGCCCCTCAGGTAATGCTGGCATGATGGTGGTCTCTTGTCACGCGTTTGAAACCTATCAGCTTGAGAAAGCTTGGTCATG
>NZ_DATIRM010000205.1:0-14130 GCF_035469765.1 Psychrobacter sp. | reverse complement strand
ATGGTTGATTTAAAAGGCACATCTGCTTTTTCGGTAACGGGTAATGCGTCCATGTCTGCACGTAGCATCACTGTAGGGCCAGGTTTAGCACCCGTCAAAAAACCAACAACACCCGTATGTGCTATATCAGTTTCGACCTGCATGCCTAGTGATTTTAAATGCTTGGCAACAAGAGCGGCAGTACGAGTTTCTCTATTGCTCAATTCGGGATGCTTGTGAATATCTCGACGCCATTCAATCACCTTTTTTTCAACACTCTTAACTTCTTTATCGATATTGATGTTGGCATGAGCACTAAATGTGCTAAAAGCAAGAATACCGATAACCAATGATAATAATGATCGTTTCATACTGTCTTCCTTGTTTGATGGTACTTCCTTGTTATTGCTTTGATATTCTCATGTGATAATTTTAGTGACCAATAGCGCTATTGAATATTTAAATATTGTCGCACGAGTTTATTGAATGCTTCAGGTTGTTCAATATTCGAGATATGTGAGGCATCGATAGTAGCCAGCTTAGCGTTAGGTATATGATCGACCATATATTGACCATCGGCAACCGTCGTCACTGGGTCTTCAGATCCTGCAACTACTGTGACGGGTACACGAATATCTTGTAATTGCTCGCGAGTGTCAGCGACAGATAATGCCTCGCAGCAGCTGGCATAACCTTCGCTACTGCCAGCTGCGAGAGCGTCAGATAAAGCTTTAACTACTTCAGGGTGATTATCGATAAAACTTGCTGTGAACCAACGCGAGGCAACCGTAGCGGCGATAGGATCTAGACCTTGCTCACGTACCAATTGCGCACGATCTACCCATGCGGCTTCATTACCAATCTTTGCGGCGGTATTGCATAGCATTAAATGATGAAAGCGGTTAGGGTGATTGATAGCCAGCCATTGACCAGTCATACCGCCCATAGAGATGCCACAAAAAAATGCTTTATCAATATTCAGATAATCAAGCAAATTAATGACGTCTTGCCCAAGCTGATCTAAATTATAAGGACCTATTGGTGCGGAAGACTTACCATGACCACGGGTGTCATAGCAGACAATAAAATAATCATTCTGCAAGACATCGATTTGCGGCTGCCACATATGATAGCTGGTACCTAAAGAGTTGGAAAATATCAGAGCAGGATTGCTGCTATCACCAAAAGTGGCGTAGTTTAGGGCAATTTCTTGGTTGTCAAATATGGGCATACTAAGCATCCTTATTTAGGATTAAAATGTTGAAGGGGTATGTAGGGATGATTATTACGCTTGATAATTAACCCGCTCAATAATCATGGCAATGCCTTGTCCTACGCCGATACACATCGAGCAGATTGCATAACGCTTTTCAGTATGCTCAAGTTGATTGAGTGCTGTTAAAATCAAACGTGCTCCTGAGGCGCCAAGTGGGTGGCCAAGTGCAATCGCACCGCCATTCGGATTGACACGATCGCTATCGTCAGCTAAGCCCAAGTCACGCGTGCAAGCTAGGGCTTGAGCGGCAAAGGCCTCGTTTAATTCAATGACATCCATATCATCGAGTGATAATCCGGCTTGTTTAAGCAGTTTTTGCATCGCTGGTGCTGGGGCAAAGCCCATGATACGTGGTTCAACGCCTATTGTAGTTGAGGCCACAATACGCGCACGCGGCTTTAGATTGAATTCTTTAACCGCTTGCTCTGACGCGACTAAAAAAGCTGCCGCGCCATCATTGATGCCTGACGCATTACCAGCGGTTACTGTACCATTTTCTTTGACGATGGCACGCAATTTGGTTAACTTCTCAAGCGTGGTATCAGCACGAGGGTGCTCGTCAGTATCGACGATGACGGGCTCACCTTTGCGCTGCGGGATGATAACAGGAGTAATCTCGTCTTTGAAAAATCCTGCTTCTTGCGCTGCTGCGGTACGTTGCTGGCTACGTAGCGCAAATGCATCTTGATCAGCTCGATTGACATTGAACTGCTCTGCGACATTTTCGGCTGTTTGCGGCATGGTTTCTGTGCCATATAGTTTATCAAGCTTTAGATTGATAAAACGCCAGCCCATAGTAGTATCTTCGAGCTTTTGATTGCGAGCAAAGGGTTTATCTGCTTTACCCATTACCAATGGCGCACGGCTCATGCTCTCAACGCCACCTGCAATAATAAGGTTGGCTTCCCCAGCTTTAATAGCGCGAGCCGCTATTGCTAAAGCATCCATAGACGAGCCGCATAGGCGATTCACTGTAGTGGCTGGAACTTGATAGGGCATGCCTGCAAGAAGGGATGACATACGTCCAACGTTGCGATTGTCTTCACCGCTCTGATTGGCACAGCCGTAAATAACATCATCTACTTGCACCCAATCGACATTGGTATTACGTTCCATCAAGGCTTTAATGGGAATAGCGCCCAAGTCATCGGCACGGACAGTGGCAAGACCGCCGCCGTAGCGTCCAAAAGGGGTGCGAATGGCATCAATAATATAAGCATTGTTTAAACCAGTGGTTGAATCGATCATAGCGATTATCCTAAGTTTTCATTATGAGGTGTTTTTATTTGGTTGCGTCAATGAGTGTGGCACCCGTTAAGGCTTGTAAGTCTTTAAAGCTTAGGTTGTCAATCATCTCTGTGACGACCAAACCTTTATCAGTCACGTCGATGATGCAAAGGTCAGTATAAATACGATCCACACAGTTTTTTCCGGTTACAGGGTAGGTAAGCTTACTGACAATCTTAGGATCACCGTCTTTAGTGACATGGTTGGTCATCACAAAGACCTTTTTGGCACCAACAGCTAAGTCCATGGCACCGCCAACAGCAGGTATCGCATCTGGCGCACCCGTACTCCAATTGGCCAAGTCGCCATTAGATGCTACTTGAAATGCACCTAATGCACAGATATCAATGTGACCACCACGCATCATGGCAAAGGAGTCGCCATGGTGAAAGAAGCTACCGCCATCTAGCATGGTGACATACTCTTTTCCGGCATTGATCAGCTCAGGATCTTCTTCACCTTTGGCAGGTGGCGGACCAAACGCCAGCAGACCATTTTCTGAATGTAAAAACACATCTTTATCATTAGGTAAATATTGGGCAATTTTGGTCGGTAAGCCAATGCCTAAATTGACATAGGCACCATCTGGAATATCTTGTGCAGCGCGCTCGGCAATTTGATCACGGGTTAGTAAAGTATGGCTCATGATAACGTTCCTTATAATTGGCAGTATTAGGCAGTGGCTGTATTTACAGTGCTCGTAGATTCAGTAATAGCGGGCTGAATTTGCACCACATGTTGCACAAAAATACCCGGCGTAATAACGTGCTCAGGATCAAGCTTACCAAGCTCAACTGTCTCAGAGACTTGAGCGATAGTCACGTCAGCCGCCATGGCCATAATAGGACCAAAGTTACGTGCTGATTTTCGATAGACTAAATTGCCCCAACGATCGCCTTTATCGGCTTTAATTAAGGCAAAATCAGCCTTGATCGGATATTCTAAGACGTAGTCTTTACCATCTATTTCTCGAGTTTCTTTGCCTTCTGCGAGTAAGGTACCAAAGCCTGTTGGCGTATATACTGCACCAAGTCCCATGCCAGCTGCTTGAATGCGGCAAGCCAAATTCCCTTGAGGCACCAGCTCAAGCTCAATCTTGCCAGCATGATAAAGCTTATCGAACACCCAAGAGTCTGATTGGCGTGGGAATGAGCAAATGATTTTGCGTACGGCACCTGTCTCTAACAGCTTAGCAAGCCCGTAATCACCATTGCCGGCATTGTTATTAATGATAACCAAGTCTTTGATACCCAAACTAATGAGACCATCAATCAGTTCGGCAGGTTGTCCAGCAGTCCCAAAGCCCCCAATCATAATAGTGGCTCCGTCTTTGATTTGGCTAAGTACATCAGTTATACTTTTTTCGGCTTTATTAATCATATTCATATCCTATGAAAAGTAATAGTAGAGATCATTTTTACTGTGGTATTTATTAATGGTGTCATTTATTTATTGCTAACGGTTTTAAATAGGATTCATGGTAAATGTTATTTATAAATAAAAATTGCCTATCACATATTGAGTTGAGATTCATTGAGTTAAAAGTTAGGTTGATTAAGCAAATGACAATAAACGTTTTTTGTTTAAAACATAATGAGCCACCATACCGATAACAATGCCCCAAAATACGGAACTTAACCCTAGAAAGCTCATGCCAGAGGCGGTTGCTAAAAAGGTAATTAAGGCAGCGTCTCTTTGGCCGTCATCTTTCATGGCAATCGTGATGTTGGCAGAAATAGCACCGATCAGTGCGAGCCCAGCTAAGGCGGCGACCAATTCCTTGGGTAATAAGCTGAATACCATCACAATGCTGCCAGCAAACAAGCCACCTAATAGATAAAAAACGCCATTGGCTACTCCGGCAATATAGCGCTTTTCCTTCAGCTCGTGCGCATCTTTGCCTGTACATAGGGCAGCAGTGATGGCTGCTAGCACAATAGTAATGCCACCGACACAAGCGACGGCTAATGACGCAAGGCTTGCGACACTCACGATGGGTTTAGCTGGTGTGTCGTAGCCACTGAGATTTAAGATGGCCATACCTGGTAAAAATTGTCCCGTTAAGCTGACCAAGATAAGAGGGATAGCAAGGTTAAACGTGGCGTTCCATGTCCATTCAGGCCAGATAACGGTGGGTATAGTAATCGCTAAACTCATATCAACAGGGTTCATCCTGCCGAGCAGAACACTTAAAATAACCCCACATAACAGTACCCAAATCATGGTATAGCGCGGCGAAAAACGCTTGGCGAATAAGTAACAACCAAGCATGCTAAACACGATAAATGGCATGGTGTTGGTTGCGACAAATAACTCTAAACCAAACTGAAACAAAATACCGGCCATCATGCCCGCAGCAATGCCGTTGGGAATCCACCTCAAAATTTTGTCAAAAGAACCGGTTGCACCCACCAAAAATATGACTACTGCTGAGATGATATAAGCAGATATGGCCTCATTAATGCTCATCCCTGGGAATACAGTTACTAATAGTGCTGTACCGGGCGCTGACCAAGCGGTGATAATAGGCGTTTTGTACTTAATAGAAAGATAAATACCCGATACGGCAGCACCAATTGAGATGCCCCAAATCCAAGAAGCCATCATCGCATCTGAGACCTGCGCCGCTTGTGCTGCCTGAAAAAATATAATCAAAGGGCCAGCATACGAAATGAGCACAGCCAAAAATCCTGCCACAGACGCGGAGAGTGACCAATCTTCTTTTAATGTTTGTAGGACAGTAGTCATATTGCTTCCTTGCAAATGAGCAGTAATGAGAGAGTAGAGGAGGTGACATTAGTCAATCTACGAGCTCACTGGCCATTGTTAGCCTGCATCACCACCACCCACAGGGATAGTGCTGCCAGTAATATAGGAAGATTCATCTGATGCTAAAAACACAATGGCATTGACTTGTTCATCGATCGTGCCGTAGCGTTTCATAAAAGTACGATCGATAGTTTGATCAACGACCGCATCCATCCATAACTTTTCATCATCTGTTAATGGCTTGGCATTACGGGGGATTTTTCTAGGTGGTGCTTCAGTACCGCCAGTTGCGACTGCATTTATACGAATGCCATCACTTGCATATTCAAAAGCGAGTGATGCTGTCATAGCATTCACACCACCTTTTGCGGTTGAGTAAGGAATACGATTGATACCACGCGTAGCGATAGAGGAGACGTTGACAATGGTGCCAGCTTGCTGTTCAACCATTACTGGTAATACCGCACGGCAACACCACAATGTTGGAAATAAAGAACGACTGATTTCTTTTTGGATCTCTTCTTCAGAGAAGCTGGTAAAAGGCTTCATCCATATCGCACCGCCAACGTTATTCACGAGCACATCGATACGACCATAAGTATCAATTGCCTTATCGATAGCTTCTTGTGCGCCTTGATAGGTTTCAAGATCCGCTTGAATGGTAACTGCTTCTCCGCCATCAGCAATGATTTCAGCTAGCACCTCTTCTACTAATGGAGAAAAGTCTGCCATGACGATTTTTCCACCCTCACTTGCCAAACGTAATGCAACCCCACGCCCGATGCCTTGAGCGGCACCCGTTACGATACATACTTTATTATCAAAGCGTTTGCTCATTGCTATCTCCTAAAAAACTTACCTGTCACCCTGTGGTTTCAGCCATACTATTTTTCACTAGGTGTGAATTTCTCATAGTAAAAATTGCTGGGCTTTAGATTACTGCTGTCCAACCAATTACTCACCGCATCCACCATCGCTAACGGACCACACAAGTAGACATCAACGTCACCATCGTTCAGCCACTCATTGTCAACATGACTGGTGACGTAACCTTTACGCTCATGACGGCTGTCTTCATTTGCGACACAAGTGCGGTAATCAAACCAAGGGTGGTTTTGTTTTACTTCTTCCAGTTTCTCGACTTCTATAAGATCAAAATCGTTGGTAACGCCGTAGACCATCCTGACAGGATGATGAGCACCAGACACTTCTAAACTTTTTAGCATTGATAAAAAAGGCGCGATACCGGTACCACCTGCTAGAAATAGCGTCGGGCGGATTAGAGGGCGCAGATAAAAGCTACCAAATGGACCCTCAAAATTAATCTCTTGACCTATAGTCGCAGTATCAGATAAGAAGGTACTCATTTTGCCGTTAGGAATATTGCGGACGACAAATTCAGCTTGCTTGGCGCTGGGTACGGAGCTAAATGAATAAGAGCGCGTTTCATCGGTATCAGGAATTCGGATGTTGACGTATTGACCCGGAAGGAATACCAAAGCATCTGAGTTATCGACTTCGACACCGAAGTGAATAGTGGACTCTGACAGTATATTCAGCTGTTGCAGCTTGCCTTTAAAAGTGGATTTACCAACTTTACATGCTTCAGAGGAGCTTGGCACCTTGATCACGCAGTCGCTTTCAGGAATCATCTGACAGGTGAGAACATACCCTTCAGCAGCTTCAGCTTCTGTCAGTGCCTCTTCGATATACATATCAGGGTGCATGTCGTAGCTGCCAGATTCACAATGGCAACGGCAAGTACCGCAAGCCCCATCTAGACAATCCACAGGGATATTAAATTTTTGACGATAAGCGGCTTCGGCAACCGTTTCGTCGGCTTCACATTTGATGAAGCCTGTGACGCCATCTTCGAACTGTAGAGCAATATTATATTCCATGAGAAATATCCCTTTTCAACACGTATTAATTAAAAGCCAGTGAATAAATAATGAGTGAATAATGATTTGACGTGATAGACGTCCATGATTTGATGCACATAGTCGTCTTTTAAAACCACATACTTATCCAAAATTTTTGGTTGGTCTTGAGTCATGTCTATTTTGTACTGAGAATATCCCCAATAGGTATTGGTCTCGTGATAGCGAAAGGATTTGTTGATCCAATTAAAACGCACCGTCACAATACCGTCATTGTCTTCGAGTAATTCAATATTCGATAAATTGTGCGTAGTACGAGTATCAGGAATGGTCGCTGATGAGCGCTCAGTCTCGATGCGGAAGATGCGATCTTCAAGACCACGGCGGTCCGGATAATAAATCAGCGAAATTTCTCGTTGTGGGTTGCTGATGAGCTGACCATCATCATCCCAACTTGGCATCCAAAAAGGGCAGTCTTCATCGTAATAAGTGAGCCATTCCTCCCATTTTTTCTCATCCAACAAACGCGCTTCACGGTATAGAAACTGTCTAATGTCTTCAATGTTAACAGTTGCATTTTTCATGATTGATATCCTTATTTTTTTGTCAGTTCTATAATAAATAGCAGATTAATAATAAAAATGTATTAGTCGCTATTAGCACCGTGTAGCTGCTGCTCTTGCTCTAGAGCTTTTTTCATCTCTTCATGCCAGTAGCGATGTTGGACGGTATATAGTCCTTCATCTTCAGTCTTAACACCGCTCATTAAAGGTTTGAGGTCAATAGCGGCAGCGCCTTCATCTGCCCCTTGAATCCAGTGCTCAGAGCCTCGGCACATATCATTCCATTCAAGCTTGATACCGTTATAACCTTCTTGACACGAGCGAAACTCTTCTAAATCATCAGGTGTTGCCATACCAGTAACGTTAAAGAAATCTTCATACTGACGAATACGGCGTGCACGTGCCTCATCGCTTTCGCCTTTTGGTGCGATACACCAGATGCTGACTTCAGTTTTGTCAACCGCGATAGGGCGGAGCATACGAATTTGTGAGCTGAACTGATCCATAATGTAGACGTTTGGATATAAACATAAGTTACGTGAGCGCCCAATCATCCAGTCCGCCATGGCTTCACCGTAGCTGGCGACATAATCATCGCGATAAGCATAGTTTGGACGATCTTGTGGATTTTCCCACTGTGTCCATAACAGCATGTGACCGTTTTCAAAGGAGTAGAAGCCGCCGCCTTGTCGACCCCACTTCCCAGCGTTCATGGCTTTAATGTTGTCTTCTTTGACAGCTTCTTGTTCTTTGCGGCGTGCAGTTGTCGCAGCGTAATTCCAATGGACGGCTGATACGTGATAGCCGTCAGCGCCGTTTTCAGCTTGCAGTTTCCAGTTACCATCAAAGGTATAGGTTGAGGTGCCGCGTAGAACTTCTAACCCTTCTGGTGATTGATTCACAATCATATCGAGAATTTTGGTTGAGCCGCCAAGCCAATCTTCAAGAGGCTGGACATCGTCATTAAGGCTGGCAAAAACAAAGCCTTTATAATTGGCTATCTTTACTTGTTTTAGGTCGTGTGAGCCGTCTTTGTTGAATATCTCAGGATAACCGGCACCGCGAGGATCTTTTACTTTAAGCAGTTTGCCTGAGTTGTTAAAGGTCCAACCGTGGAATGGACAGGTATAAGTGGCTTTATTGCCTTTTTTATGTCGGCAGAGCTGTGCACCACGATGTGAGCATGAGTTAATCATGCAGTGCAGCTCGCCTTCTTTATTGCGGGCAAGAATAACAGGCTGACGACCAATGTATGAGGTGTAGTAGTCGTTGTTATCAGGAACTTGAGACTCATGAGCTAAATACACCCAATTGTTTTCAAAGATGTATTTCATCTCAAGCTCGAACAACTCTTCGTTAGTGAAGGCGCTACGATGCAGGCGATAAATCCCTTTTTCACTGTTTTCTTCTAAAAAATCATCAATAGTGATGTCTGATCCTTCAGGTACTAGATTGATACGCTCGCTCATGGCTGCCTTCCTTGTATAATGACGGTGTAAAATGAGATTAGAAGTTAACGTTTGATACGACAACTGAGGGCATATCAAACGTAAGTCGTTATTAATTAATGCTATTTAATATGAGTGCTCATTAACCTTGAGCACGGCGGCGTTCTACTTCACTGCCCTGTACAGCTTGGTCAATGTCTTTCACTAAATGAAAGTCAAAGTCGATACTTGCGTAAGGCTTATCAAGCGCTTTTTCTTTTAGCTGGTCCGCATCTTCGACCATCGTCACTTCTGGTACCAACCCTTCACGGCTTGCAAAAGCAAAGTCATCCCACAGGTACTCATCGCCATCGATGTTAATCTGCGTGGTCAGCTTACGCATACCATCAGCACTGGCGAAAAAATGAATGTGAGCTGGGCGATGACCATGACGTCCTAGCGCACCCAATACTTTTTGCGTCATTCCTTCTGGCGGTACCGAGTAACCTAGTGGCACGATGCTGCGGAATGCATAATGTCCGTTTTCATCCGTAATGATGCTACGACGTAAGTTGAAATGAGACTGTGATTCATCAAAGAAAGAGTAGTTACCTAAGCTGTTGGCATGCCATACTTCAACTTTTGCGTTTGGAAGGGGTTGGCCATCTTCGCCATAAACAGTGCCTTGCATAAATAGTACTGTGCCATTATCGAGGTCAGTGCCATCATCTAGACGCGCGAAGCCTTTTTCTTCTGGCGCACCAGCGACATACAGTGGACCTTCAATAGTACGTACAGTACCACCGTCAAGACCGGCTGCTTTTAAATCCTCTTCAATCATTAAATCCATAAAGTGATCAAAACCAAGACCTGGTGATAATAAACCAGCTTCTTTGCCCAAATCACCGATAAACTCAACCCCAGACCAATATTCATCGGCGGTGATTTTTAAGTCATTAATGGTTTGCATGAGGTCGGTCACGATACGTAAGACAATCTCTTGTACGCGTGGATTTACTTGCTCAGGAAAATCAATCTTGCCTTTGATGAACTGGTTGGCGAGTGTTTCAATTTGGCTGCGTTCCATGTCTCTCTCCTTGTTGAGGACTGTTTTATTAAAGGGTAACTACATTGAGTATTCTTACTCAGTTTCTATAGATTCTATTATCAGCTGTACTGCCTTGCTTTAGCTGTCATCACTACGAACAGATGATGGATGACGTAACAATGGTGTCACTTCAACCTTCATGTACGGATAGAGCGGTAACGACATCATGATGTCGTGTAGCTCTTCATTACTCTCAACATCAAAGATGCTGAAGTTAGAGTACTGACCTGCTATGCGCCAAATATGACGCCATTTACCTTGCTCTTGCAGCTTTTGTGATAGTGCTTTTTCGGTGGCTTTAAGCTCGTTGACCTTATTGGCATCCATATCTGTTGGGATTAAGACATCCATTCTGACGTGGTATAACATAACTATTTCCTTATAAGTGACGAAAGAGAACTTGGTTGACTATTACAGCGCTTCTATTTGAGCATCAGGAGAAAATGTCGGCTTTGATGGTTTAGTTGATGCCGTCAGTGCTTGTCTGGCATAGTGATAGACCTTATCGCTATCTACTTCGATGCCAAGACCTGCGCCCGTGGGTACATTTAAACCGAAATCTTGATAATCAAGAGGCTGTGTTAAAACGTCTTCAGTTAATAACAAAGGACCAAAGAGTTCAGTGTCGAAGTTGAGACTTGGGTATGTTGAGAACACATGAGCGGATGCGGCCGTACCGATAGGACCTTCAAGCATAGTGCCACCATAGAGCTCGATACCTGCTAGATGTGCCATTTGTCCAATAAGGCAAGCAGCTTTTAGTCCGCCGGCTTGGTTGATCTTTACCGCAAAGACATCAGCGCAATGATCTGCTGCTAAGGTAAAAGCATTCTGAGGATCTTGGACAATTTCATCCGCCATAATGGCCACATCAAAGTGTTCTGTTAAACGTTTGAGTGCGGCTTTATTGCGCATTGAGACAGGTTGTTCTATTAAATCAACGCCGCCAGCTTGCAATAGGCTAATACCTTGCATTGCCTCAAGCTCTGTCCATGCTTGGTTGACATCGACAGTGATACGGCAATCAGGTAGCGCTTTTTTGATAGCCAATACGTGGGCAATATCATCAATAATCGGATTGCTACCGATTTTTAATTTGAAAATGCGGTGGCGTTTTTGCTCAATCATGCGTTTAGCTTCTGCGATATCGGTCGCTGTATTGCCGCTAGCCAGTGTCCACGCTACTTCGATACGATCACGGACGCGACCACCAATGAGCTCGCTAACAGGTAAGTTTAGGCGTTTGCCTTCAATATCGAGTAGGGCGGTTTCAATAGCGCACTTTGCAAAGCGATTGCCATTGATATGAAGATTTAGCAGCTGCATGGCTTTTGCTGTGCTCGCTGGCTGCTCTTTTAATAGAAGAGGAGTGAAATAGGTATCGATATTAGTCTTGATACTATGAGGGCTTTCTTCTGCGTAGCTTAGACCGCCAATGGTGGTTGCTTCGCCCCAACCTTCATAGCCATCTTCTGTTTGAATATGTACTAAGACTAGTACTTGCTCTCTCATGACCGTGCAAGCGAGCTTGTGCTCTCGAATAGTCGGTATCGGTACTAGCAAGGTGTTAATTGAGCGAATCATGACAGTCCCTATTAAGTAAATGATGCTTCCTTATGCTTAATAAGAACTATAATCGCTGGTTAATGACATGTCTAAGACCTATTTAGTCTATTATTAATACTTTTTAGGTATTTTGCTAACTAACCTGCACCATGTTATGTTCTTTAGGTATCGATAACCTTATAGGTCACTCAAGGAATAACATTCAATGGAATTGAGACATTTACGCTACTTTGTAGCGGTGGCAGAGGAAAAAAGTTTTAATAAGGCAGCAGAGCGTTTGTTTATTTCACAACCACCACTGAGCCGTCAGATAAAACAATTGGAAGAAGAGATAGGCGTCACGCTAATTGATAGGGATAATAGGCCTTTGAAACTGACTGAGGCTGGCGAGTTTTTTTATGATCATGCGCTTCAGATAATAAAAAAATCAGATGATCTTCGTGCGATGACTTTTCGTAAAGGTAGTTTTGACAACTCGCTGTCTATAGGTTTTGTATCGTCGATATTATATGGCATATTGCCAAAAGTGATTGCGCGCTTCAGAGAGGTCTATCCAAATATAGAGATTAAATTATATGAGTTAAACTCTTGGCAGCAAACGCAAGGATTGGTAGATGGTAAAATAGACGTAGGGTTTGGCAGGTTATTATTTGAAGACGCTTCTATCAGAAGAATGGTACTTAGAGAGGAGAGTTTGGTTGTTGCAGTTCCTGTCAGTCACGCTCTCGTAAAGGAGGGTCGTACTAGTATTAATCTGATGGATTTAACCAATGAAAATCTATTGTTATATCCAACAGCGCCGCGTCCCAGCTTTATTGATTATGTGTTGGAATTGTTTGAAGCCCGTAACTTAAAAGCTAATTATCTGACTGAAGTACGTGAGTTGCATATTGCGTTAGGGTTAGTAGCAGCAGGTGAAGGCCTGACTATTGTGCCAAAGACGCTTGAGCATCTGCGTAGTCAAGAAGTGACTTATATTCCATTTGAGGATGGTCATTTAACCTCACCGATTGTGATGAGTGTCAGACATTTTGACAAATCAGAGCTGTTAAAAACATTGTTGGACGTGACTTATCAGATTTATGATGAAGAAGGGTTTGATTATAAGCGTGAGAAAATATGAATATATGCATAGTTTTAATTAGACTATAAACCTATGCGTGAGTATTTATGAGTGCTAGATTAATAAACGAGTCATTACCGTTAAGCCCAATAAAAGCTAAGGTATAGACTCGTCCCAATACGGCGGCGTGCCATAATATCCTTCCATAAAATCAATAAAGCACCTTACTTTGTGTGGCAGCAATTTTCTATGGGCATAGACCGCATATAAGCCCAAAGCCTCAGGCTCAAGTTCTGGTAACACTACGACTAGTTTGCCACTACTAAGCGCTTCACTGATAATAAAAGTCGGCTGTAATACTATTCCTGCGCCTGCAATAGCCGCGTCCACCAATACATCACCATTATTACTACGAAGCTCGCTACCTTGCTTGAGGTATTTTGATTTTAATAATTGGTAAACATCGTCCTTACCGTCCATATTCATATAGCTGTAATGCAAATAACGATGCTCGGCAATATCTTCAGGCTGAGTAGGCGTGCCATGTTTGTTAAGGTAATCAGGTGCAGCGCATAACAGCACACGAATGGGTGCGACCTTCTTAGCAATCAGTGACGAGCTTTTTAGCTGCCCGATACGCAAGGCCACATCGAAACCCTCTTCGACAATATCGACTTTGCGATCAGTCAATTGTAGATCGACCTTGACCAATGGATAACGTATCTGAAAGTCAGTGATTAACTTAGCCATATGTTTTAAAGCAAACGATACTGGTGCACTGATGCGTAAGACGCCTTTGGGATTCTGTTGTAAACCACTTAATTTTGATTCCATATCATCAATGCTAAGTAAAATCTGCTGTGCATGTCCGAAGTAATGACTACCAGCTTCGGTAAGGCTGACTTTACGAGTGGTGCGATTAAGCAGGCGTATATTGAGCTGCTCCTCCAACTTAGAGACATATTTGCTCACCAACTGCGGTGACAGCTGCAAGGTATTTGCCGCATTACTAAAGCTGCCTTCGGTCACCACTGCCACAAAGGCACGCATCGCATCGATTCTATCCATATTTTGCTCTATTTTTATTTAACCATCAAAATTAAACGCCGAAAAAATTATCAATGATATGTTGTTAATTACTCAATATTATCTATCTTACTCTTTTACTGTGTTGATAGTAAAGTATGGTTATTCCAAGCATTAAATATCCTT
>NZ_DATIRM010000204.1:0-3329 GCF_035469765.1 Psychrobacter sp. | reverse complement strand
CCGTTACGATTAAAATAACGCAAGGCTAGGCGCATTGCGCTTAATAAAAATATCCTGAAATATCAAAGTGGATGCCCTGTCAATTGAGGAAAGTATGTATTACAACAGTGATAACCACAACAATCACTATCAGCAAATATATCGTTGCACATACTGAATAATAACAACTATTGAATTAACCACCATAAGGGATGCGATGTGTCAGAGATGAAACACATTTTACAACAGATTACTGCCTTAAGTGATGTGCCAGATCCTGCGGTACTCAAGCGTTTAATCGATGAGCTACGAGTGAGTGACAAAGAGCCCACTTTAGCCAATGGAAAAATTCAAGAACTGGTAGAAATCCTGCGTCAACATCCAGAATATGGCGATGGGCTGTCAAGTTTCGTTTTAACACTCATCATTCAATATCGCCAAATTGCTCTTTATACGGATACCGGCATCATGTCGGATCAGGGATTCTTCAATAGTCTACGTCGTTTGATTGGACATCGTTTTTTGCCATTATTGCCGCAAGATGATTCTGTAGTCGAGCTGGTCGGTTATCTATTTGACAGACGCTCTGATGAGCGCTGGCTGAGCCATATTGATAACGAAAAATGGAATGACTTGGTTGATTTACTCAAAGTTAATGAAGAACATTTAAATTTAATTGCTACCGCTAAAAACAGCATTTTAAATGCCATTATCATTTTATCTTATCGTATTAGCGGCATTGGTCTGCATCCAGATTTGATGGAGTTTTACCCGCAGATGCTGAACTATTCAGCCTCATTTGTGGCACAAAACCAAGAAGCTGTCCTATATGTCAATCAATACCGAGAGGCACATGAGCTCGATACATTGACAGATATCACGCCCGAAAAAGCGGTTGACCCCGCACCATTATTGGTCATGATTGAGCAATGTAAAGACATCGTTGCCACCATACGCAAGCGTATTTATAAAACCGGTATCTCTATCCGCTTAACCAATATGATGCTGCGTTTAGACCAAAGCTTACAGCGTATGCGTATCTTAACTGAGCTCGTAGCAGACAATCAGGATAAGCGTGATCAGGCTGTGATTGAGCTGATTCAAGCGCTGATTACCTCTGCCAGTCGCCGATATAGTATTGGATATTTGATTGATAATAATACCAAACTGCTGTCGCGCAAAGTGACTGAAAACGCCAGCCGAGTCGGTGAACATTATATTAGTACTGATAAATCCGGTTATCAGAAGATGTTTAAAAAAGCCTCTATCGGTGGTTTTATCATCGCTTTTATGGCAACCACCAAGATATTGACCTATCATTTAGCACTAGCGCCGATGGGACGCGCCTTTATTAATAGTATGATTTATGGTTTGGGCTTTGTTTTTATTCATATTGTTCATGGTACAGTCGCCACCAAGCAGCCCGCCATGACTGCTGCTGCCATCGCTTCCACCATCTCAGATAGCTCGGGAAAAAAATCCCATCAGCTGAATAAATTATCTGAATTGGTTGTCGATATTTTACGTACCCAATTTATCGCTATCATGGGTAATATTATGATGGCCGTACCAGTTGCTCTTATTATCTCTTATGCATGGCTGCATTATACCGGTGCACCAATGATTGATACTGATAAGGCTGCACACCTACTTCATGATCTCGATCCTTTTAACTCACTGGCGCTGCCCCATGCCGCTATCGCTGGCGTGTATTTGTTTTTATCTGGTCTCATCGCTGGCTACTATGACAATTTGGCGGTTTATAACCAAATCGGCGCCCGTATTCAGCGCCATAAACTCTTACAGTATTTACTACCTAGAACGTGGCTACAACGTTTTGGGGGCTTTGTAGAAGCCAATCTTGGCGCCATCATGGGTAACTTTATATTTGGGGTATTCTTAGGTAGTACCGCAACGATTGGTTTCTTATTTGGATTACCCATTGATATTCGCCATATTGCATTTGCCTCAGCAAACTTGGCTCATGGCTTATTTAATCTATCTTCGAATCAACTAGAGTGGCAAGTGGTGCTACTTTCTATTTTTGGCGTTTTACTTATCGGCACGGTCAACTTGATGGTCAGTTTCTCGTTGGCGCTGTTTGTGGCATTGCGCTCAAAAGAGGTGAAATTTGTTGATTGGAGTCGTCTGACCCAACAACTCTTTAGCCACTTAATGACTCATCCTTCTGATTTCTTTTGGCCACGTGACAAGCCGATGAGGTATGCGCGTATTGATAGCCAAGGACAGATGATTTTTGATGATACAACTACACCAAATAGCAATGAACCACTGCCCAAAAACTATGTGGTCAGGCGTTTATCTGATGTAAAAGTACTGCCAAAATCATTGCAAAAAAATACGCAAGATAAGCAGTCAGTGACCGATATACATTATACCAATCCATCAGTAGAGCATGAGCTACAGAGCCGTGAGGCTCATACGACTGTCCATAAACCTTCAACTCATAAAACCATTGAACTTAATGATGGACTGACAGAAGAGGCACTTAGTAGCGTTCTTTATAATCAGGATATTCAGTATGATAAAACGCATGCTGCCTTTAATGAGGATGATCAGCGGTCATCTGGTGCGATAAGTCAAGACAACCCTCCTGATATTAAAGCCGCTGGCGATGCCAAAACGCCCTTACCTAAACCAAAAAAACCACCAAATCTGCCCAGTTAATAGGACAGTTTTGGTGGCTTAGATGACGCCTTAAAGACGTCGTCTTCAGTAAAAATATAGCGCTAAGGTTGTGGTGGTAGGCAATGCGCACTTGAAGTGATTGCTTTGCCATCCCCTAAACGATATGCCAATAAGTAATTACCCCAAACACAGCCGCCATCAAGCGCGCGAGCATAAGGCAAATCAATCTCACCTTTGAGTGCCGCCCAATGACCAAATAATATCTTACGCGTGCGCGGCACTTGCCATTCAAACCAGGGCAAAAAACCTTTTGGCATACGCTCATCTAATCCTGCCGTAAAACTAAATTCAAGCAACCCATCTTGCTGGCATAAGCGCATACGAGTAAAGTAATTGGCAATAGCACGCATTTTGGTAAAGCCATCAATGCCTTCGTGCCACTCATCAGCTGTTTTGCTATACAAATTCGGTAACAACTGATCTAGCTGCTTTAAGCTGCTTTGTAGCTGCACCTCTAACTGCTGTGCATAATGTGCGGCGTCTTCAATGCTCCAATGCGGTGGAATTCCTGCATGTACCAACACCGTATGCTCATCGGGATAAACCAATAATGGCTGATGGCGTAGCCATTCTAGCAACTCATCACCATCATCGGCTGCAAAAATCGGTACAGTCTTATCTTTTTTCTTTCCTTTAACCAC
>NZ_DATIRM010000203.1:0-3266 GCF_035469765.1 Psychrobacter sp. | reverse complement strand
TTACCTTAACTTTGTTAGGATTTTTGATGCCCACATCGCTTAGCCCTACGTCAGCTCATTCATCAGATTCTGTGTTGGACAGTGCAGCAAAACATGCCAGCTCTGATAGGGTCGCCTCGGCACTTGATTTACCAGTGACGGCGCTGGCTGGTGTAGGTCCAAAAGTCGCAGAGCAATTGACCCAGCTGGGTATCACTCGTATTTTTGATTTGTTGCTACATCTGCCACGTGATTATGAAGACCGTAGCCGATTGGTATCGATAGGCGATGTTGCTCATGGGCAAGCAGCTTTAATTACTGGTCGTGTGGTACATATCGATACCAATCGTAGCGGCATGACAGTGATTGTAGATGATGATACTGGGACGATATCGCTACGCTTTTTTAAGGTCTATCGCGGTCTTGCGCAAACGATGAGTGTCGGCACGCGTTTGCAGCTGTTTGGCGAAGTCAAAGTCAGCCGCTATGGTAAGCAGATACATCATCCTGAATATCAGATTATCAGTAGTAATGAAGCCATCGTCAACACGGGTTTAGAGCCCATTTATCCCAGTGTCAAAGGTTTACATCAAAACAAGCTGCGCACCTTAATTAAGCTTGCGCTGCAAACGGTTCGCAATCAGGGTTTGCCGATGACCTTGTTTACGCCTGAGGATTTTTCAGTCGTGGCAGATTTGCCATTAGCGCCTTTTGAGCTTGCTAAAGTAGCAATTGTAGAAACTGATTATCCAGACGATATATTTTCAACACTCGCACGTAGTGTGCCTGACAATAGTTTTAGTGATAGCATTAATAATAGCGTCAATAGAGCTTACCCCTCTATTTATCATAGTCAAAACAATACCAGTTCTGATGCTATAAACATGGCTAATAATAACGTCTACAATTTAACCATATTTGAAGCGTTGGTGTTACTGCATACACCGCCTACTTATACCGACGCTGGTCGACAGTATCAGCTGCTGACGCAATTAAGTGCTCGTACCCATGCTGCCTGTCAGCGCCTTATCATTGAAGAATTAACCGCACATCAGCTCAGCTTATTATATCGCCGTCAGCAATTGCATCAGTATAAAGCGCCAAAATGTGCTGTCCAAAGTCCATTGGCAGATAAATTATTTGGTGCGCTGCCATTTGACTTAACGAGTGCACAAAAAAGAGTCATGAAAGATATTACCGCTGATATGGCGACCTCGATACCTATGCTTAGGTTGGTACAAGGCGATGTTGGCGCTGGTAAAACGTTGGTTGCAGCAGGTGCGGCGGGTTATGCACTAGATAGTGGCTGGCAAGTGGCGGTGATGGCACCGACTGAGATCTTAGCAGAGCAGCATTTGGTTAATTTTAAAAACTGGTTTGAGCCGTTAGGTGTTGGTGTTGGCTGGCTTGCTGGTAAGCAAACCGCGAAGCAGCGCCGCGAAGCGTTAGAGGCGGTGAGCGAGAATACCGTACAAGTCGTTGTTGGAACGCATGCCTTATTCCAAGAGCAGGTAAAATTTGCCAAATTGGGCTTGGTTATTATCGATGAGCAGCACCGTTTTGGCGTTGAGCAGCGTATGGCTCTGACCAATAAGGGCGTCGCTAACAGCACACCACATCAATTGATTATGACGGCAACGCCGATTCCGCGTACGCTGGCAATGAGTGTCTATGGCGATATGGACACCTCCATTATCGATGAGCTGCCACCGGGACGCACGCCGATTACTACGGTGACGATTGACCGTAATCGACGCGATGAAGTGATTGAGCGCATTGCAGTAAATTGTGAGGCAGGTAGGCAGGCATATTGGGTGTGTTCACTGGTAGAAGAGTCGAGTGTACTTGATGCACAAGCCGCTGAAGCAACTTATGAAGACTTAAATGAGCGCTTGGATATTCGAATAGGCTTGGTACATGGCAAAATGAAATCCGTTGATAAACAAGCTATTATGCAGGCGTTCAAAGCTGGAAATCTCGATTTATTAATTGCAACTACCGTTATCGAAGTCGGTGTTGATGTGCCCAATGCTTCTCTGATGGTTATTGAGAATGCAGAGCGATTGGGATTATCGCAATTACATCAATTGCGCGGGCGAGTTGGACGAGGTTCAACCAAAAGCTATTGTGTGCTGCTGTATCAAAAGCCCTTGTCGGAGACGGGTACTGAACGCTTAAATGTATTGCGTGATAGCACAGACGGTTTTGTCATTGCGCAAAAAGACTTGGAGCTGCGTGGTCCTGGTGAGCTGTTAGGCAAGCGGCAAACAGGTAATGTCGGTTATTATTTGGCTGACCTGATCCGTGATGAGCAATTATTTGCTATTGCTCAGCGTTTGGCCAAGCATTTGATTGCAGATCCTGCGCGCAAAGCGGACGTCAGCCAACTGATTCACCGCTGGATGCCTGAGGCTAGTCGTTATACTAATGCCTAATCGCGGTGAGTCAGCTATATGATTTGACGCAATCTTTAAGCAATAAATTAATAGCAAACAAAAAAGAGGACAGCCAATGCTATCCTCTTCTGTTTTTTTTGAAGCAAATCTATTTAACTTTTTTCGCTTTTTTCAATGACTTCTTAAGATCTTTGAGGTCTTTCTTTTTCTGCTTAATTTTCGCTTTGGTGTCTTTAATATCTTTCTTAAGCTTCTTTACGTCTGATTTATTAGCCATGATTGGTTCCTTTATTAATAATATCATCTTAATGATGACAAATTACCTCGAAAATACAAGTCTAAACTGTAGGTAGTATGTATCGTTAATTTTTGCGAGTTATTAGTCTAAGAACACTTGTCGTATCCTAACCTGTTCAATATGACGTCACATTAAGTCACTTACTTTATTGGGTGAATAAGTTTTGAGAGAGGTGGATTTTAGGTGAAAAATATTTGGGGACTGAACGGAGAATACACTGTTGTCTGTCTTTATTTATCGTTCATATTATAATCTTTGGTACTAATATCTTTATTAAGTTCAGTGTCTTACTATATCCTCATTACTATCAACAATTGACTATACAGATACTTAACATAATTGACCCACTGACAAGATAGTCTACAATGTTAAAACACCATTATTGATAAGATCGGCCTGCATCATTTTGTTTCCCTTATACTTTTTTACGGCGTTAGTACCGTGCTTATTTATAGAGACCGACTATGAGTGATTTTAAACACCCTGATAATAAGCAAGCACCGACTAGCGAGCAAGAAACCAATATTGAGCCATCTCAACAATCTGAACTACCACCGTATCGTCAAACTGACATCTTGTCTCAAAAACCACCT
>NZ_DATIRM010000202.1:0-2562 GCF_035469765.1 Psychrobacter sp. | reverse complement strand
TAAGTATGACAACATTTATGCTTTGATAAATGGAGCGGGTATCACTCGTGACAGTAGCTTTAAAAAAATGAGCTTTACGCAATGGAAAGAGGTAATTGATACTAATTTAACGTCTCTTTATACTATTGTTCATCCTGTTTTTTTAAAAATGCTAGAACAAAAAACAGGCCGAATTGTCAATATTAGTTCGATAAATGGCTTGCGTGGTCAGTATGGTCAGACGAACTACTGTGCTGCTAAGGCAGGTATTATCGGATTTACTAAGGCTCTAGCATATGAAGGTGCTGCCTCATTAATTACCGCCAATGTCGTCGCTCCTGGATATACACATACAGCCATGGTAGAAAGCGTGCCTGAAAATATCATGGATAAAATTAAAGAAACCATTCCAATGAATCGTTTAGCCAATGCAAACGAAATCGCCGCTGCTTGTATGTACCTCATTAGTGATGACGCAATATTCGTCACAGGCGAAACCATATCAATTAACGGCGGTCAATATATGTCTTAACTTAAGTGTCATATAAGTTATATATATTGTATTTCTAAGCAGTATCATAATGTCCTCTTAACCATCCCCTCATGGAGAAATAACATGTCACAACAGACCCCTCAAGATTATATGAACCATTTCAACGAGAGTGCAAAAAAGATGTTCGAACCTTGGACAAAGCTAAATCACTCATTCAATACACAGGGTAATAACATGTCACAACAGACCCCTCAAGATTATATGAATCAGTTCAATGAGAGTGCACAGAAAATGTTAGATCCTTGGACAAAGCTAAATCAACATTTTTTAAAAAACGCTGAAATGATGACTGAGTTTTCACTTGATACTATTAAAACCTATGCAGAAATGGGTCTGGAGAACATGCGTCAAGTTTCTGAAATAGACTCTCCAGAAGCTGCCAAAGACTTTAGCAGCAAGCAAGCAGAAATGCTTAATACCATCAGTCAGAAAATGCTAGCAGATGCTCAGCGCCTGACAGAGCTTGGCAGTAATATGCATGATGACGTTATGAAAGTTTTGGCTGAGGTTCAGAGTCAAACCAGTGAGAAAATGCAGGAAAATATGCAAAAAACTGCTGACCAGGCAACCAAGACAGGTCAAGAATACGCAGCAAACGTGAACAAAATGGCCGAGCAGTTTGCTGAACAAGCCACAAGCGCTGCAAAAACTGCTACTGGCACAGATACAAAAACAGATGCAGACACCAATCCTAATACCAAAATGAACTCAAAGACTGGTGCCAATAATACTAGCAGTACTGGAAAATAAACAAACAAGTAACTGTAATTACTGATAAATTTAGTTGTCTTATTAGTTGTTATTAATGAAATATCATGTAATTTTTACACTTAAAAGGTGGGTTAGAAAGCTCTATCCCATCTTTTTTCTATGGTGCTAGCAGTGTTAAGTTAGTGTGTTTGCACTTTCGTACAAACCAGATAAGTTTATAGACAGGAGCATGGATACAGATATGGATAATCAGCACTCCGATAGGGATAATCAGCAGTCCGATGACCAATCAAAAAAGTCATCGCACGAATCAAATACACAAGATAGTCACAATAACCAAGACAACACTAATAATGCTTTTAGTTTTAGTAGCTTTGGTCAACAATATTTAGATCAGTTGAACCAAGTTAATCAATTCAATCAATCTTTGTTTAATCAATCTAGTCAAACTTCAAACCCATTTGAAGCCAATCTAAAGCTATGGCAAGATTCAATCAATAATTTTGGCAGCTTTATGATGCCTAATGCCACTGGAAACGTTGGTTCTCAGAAATCAGACTCCTGGCAAAATGATAAAGATAAAGACCAACAAACTGAGCAAAACGCTGACGACGATACGGGGGATTTTAACGAATTGACTCAAAAGTTTTTTAGCGAAACGTTAAAACGAGTCGGTCAAGATAATAATATAAGCCAATCCCTTATGCTCAATATTATAGATGGATGGCAACGGTTCAATACTGGTGTGACAGAAAAAAGCCCCACTGCGTTAGTTGAGCAACAAAGGGGTCTGTGGCAAAAGCAGTTCCAACTGTATCAAAACACCCTAATGAAGGGAGCAGAAAACCAGACAAAGCCTCTCGTTACCCCAGAAAAAGGCGATAAACGCTTTACGGATGAAGAATGGACAAATAATCCTATTTTTAACTTCCTAAAACAAAGCTATCTGCTAACGGTTAACGGCATGATGGATACTATCGATAATACTGAAGGTGTTGATGAAAAAAACCGCCAGCGTTTGTCTTTTTTTACTCGTCAATGGTTAAATGCTATTGCTCCAAGTAACTTTCCATGGAGTAATCCTGAAATATTGCGCCTGACAATGGAGTCAAAGGGACAGAATCTGGTAAGGGGACTCAAGCAGCTAACAGAAGATATGGAAAAAAGCTCCAAATTACTTAGCATTCGTATGACTGATAATGATGCTTTTCGGCTCGGTGAAAACATCGCTACGACACCGGGAAAAGTGGTGTTCCGTAATCGTATGTTTGAGCTGATTCAATATAATCCGACCACCGCTAAAGTTAATAAACGTCCTT